>JAOAPP010000461.1 GCA_025462985.1 Bryobacterales bacterium
ATTTCGCTGTTATAAATGACAAGTGGCGTTATCCGGAAACGTAAAAACGTAAGAGTTCGGTGTTCAAGCTCTTAAACTAATGCTTATTGGGCAGCCCCCAGGAACTACGAGGTGCTGGCAGGAATGATCTCTGGAGCCTCGCGAACACAGCTGCGGTATGCGTAATTCAACAAAGGCGGGGCGATCAGCGTGGTCCCGACGGCCATGAAGACCACGGCTGCGTAAACCGGCTTGTCGACGACCCCAAGGCTCATGCCGATTTGCGCGACGACCATCCCCACTTCACCTCGCGGGATCATGCCGACTCCGACGCGCAGCATGTCGGTGGGTCCTAATCGCCACGAACCGAGCGCGCAGCCTGCGAATTTGCTCAATATCGCGGCGACGAGGATGATCGCCGTCATGGTCAGCGTGTGACGATTTGTGAACACCGAGAGATCAAGGTGAAGGCCGATGCCGGCGAGGAAAAAGGGAACAAGCAATTCGCCAATGCCGTGCGTGAGATCGTGAACGCGTTGTTCCACGGTTTCTGAAAGCGCCATGCCGGCCAGGAAAGCCCCGACGATGGCGGCCACTCCCACATAGGTCGCGAGCAAGGACAAGCCGAACAGCAGAAAGAGCGCGAGATGGAATTGCCGCTCCGCCACGGTGAGTTTGCGCTCCACTTTGGGCATGACATGCTGCAAAGTGGATGTGCCGTACTTGGCGACGAGTAGGGTAAATCCGCCGGCGACCGCGGCCGTGGTCGCCAGTGCGCCGATCTTGACCTTTCCTTCTGCCATGCTGCTGACGAGCGCCAGGACTAGCAGGCCGAGAACGTCATCAATCACGGCCGCCGCCAGGATGATCTGGCTGGCGACCTGATGGAGCAGCCCTTTCGCGGCGAGTACTTGCGCTGTGATGCCCACGCTGGTTGCGACCAGGGCTGCGCCGACGAAGATGGCCTCGATGTGAGACGCCCCCATCGCCTGCATGCACGCCCAGCCGACCAGGAAAGGAAGCAGCACGCCCGCGACCGCCACCAGAAAGGCCGTCCTGCCGACACGCATCAGGTCGGAGGCTTTCACTTCCAGCCCGACGCGGAACAGGAGAAACATCACTCCGAGCTGAGCCAGTGCGGTGAGAACGTCATTTGCCTGAACCCAGTTCAGGACGCTGGGCCCGAGAATAACACCTGCGATGATCTCGCCGACGAGCCCCGGCTGGCCAAACGCTTCGCAGACATTGGCGAAGAGTTTGGCGGTTCCGAAAATCAGCAGCATCGTGAGCGGGAACCGCAAGGCCTGCTGTTCCGGAGAGACAAAGAGGGCTAGCAGATGGTAAGTAGATGGCTGCATTCGGTCCGGGATCTGGCACAGGGCCCTTGGACTACCGTACCGATCTTCCAGAGCTGGTTCAACTCCGCTCGAAAGGGCAGCTGCAAGCCGTCGAAATAAGCCGTCTCTGGTAAAATAACTGTATAGCACCAGATCGATAAGCGTTCCTTTGCAATAACTTGCATGCTTGCTTATCACCCCTGTTAGGAGTTTTTCTTGGCCGATCAAGACCAGCCTGCCAATGGTGGTTTGTTTCCACCTGGCAACACGCAAAATCTGATTCCGATCAATATCGAAGACGAGATGAAGAGCTCGTATCTCGACTACGCGATGAGCGTAATCATCGGGAGAGCTCTGCCGGACGTTCGGGACGGATTGAAGCCGGTACATCGACGCATTCTGTATGGAATGAACGAGATGGGCCTGCACTACAATCGGCCCACGCGCAAATGCGCCAGGATCGTCGGCGATGTGCTCGGTAAATTTCACCCGCACGGTGATGCGAGTGTTTACGACTCTTTGGTGCGTATGGCGCAGCCGTTCTCCATGCGCTACCAACTGGTGGACGGCCAGGGAAACTTTGGCTCAGTCGATGGTGATCCTCCGGCGGCCATGCGGTACACCGAGGCGCGTTTGTCGCGCATCGCGGGTTCCTTGCTCGAAGACATCGACAAAGATACCGTCGATTTCCGGCCGAACTACGACGACAGCGAGGTCGAGCCCGAAGTTCTGCCGGCGCGCGTTCCGAACCTGTTGATCAACGGGTCGTCCGGCATTGCAGTGGGAATGGCTACCAACATTCCGCCGCACAATTTAAACGAAATCATCAATGCGACTATCGCACTGATTGAGGATCCTCATACGCCGATCGCGACCATTCTTGAAATGGTGCCCGGCCCCGATTTTCCAACCGGCGGGTTCCTGCTGGGGCGGCAGGGAATCCTCGAGTATTATCTGCGCGGACGGGGCAGTCTCAAAGTCCGTTCGAAGGCATCGATTGAGAAGATCGGCAAGGATCGTGAAGCGATCGTGGTCACCGAGATTCCGTACCAGGTGAACAAAGCGCGCCTGATCGCGCACGTGGCGGACCTGGTCTCGGACAAAAAGATCGAAGGCATAAGCGACGCCCGCGATGAAAGCGATCGCGACGGCATGCGCATCGTGTTCGACCTGAAGCGCGGCGAGAACGCGGAAGTCATCCTCAACAATCTGTATACGCAGACGCAGATGCAGGTGAACTTCGGCGTCATCATGCTCGCGATCGTCAACGGGCAGCCGCGTGAGATGGGCCTGATTGACGTCATCAAGCGCTTCATCGAGCATCGCGCCGACGTGGTTCGCAGACGCACCAACTACCTGCTGCGAAAGGCGCGGGATCGCGAGCATATCCTGCTCGGATTCCAGAAGGCGCTGGACAATCTGGATGCCGTCATTACGCTGATCCGCGCATCCAGCAGAACGGTCGAGGCTCGTGAACGACTGGTTGCGGAGTTCGAGTTTACCGAGCGGCAGGCGCAGGCGATTCTCGAACTGCAGCTGCAGCGCCTGACCGGCATGGAACGCCAGAAGATTGTGGACGAACTGGCCGAGATTCAGCGCTTGATCGGGGAATACACGGCGATTTTGGGTTCAGAGAAGGTGTTGAAAGCTCTCCTTATCAAGGAACTGAAGGAAATTCAGAAGGAGTTCGGAGATGAGCGGCGGACGCAGCTGATTGAAGACACCGGCGAGATCCGTTTGGAAGATCTGATCCAGATGGAAGATGTCGCGGTGACGGTATCGCGGGGCGGCTATCTGAAGCGCACCTCCGTCGATACGTATCAGCGACAGTCGCGGGGCGGCAAGGGCCGCATCGGCATGGGCACCCGTTCGGAAGACGTGGTGCAACACATGGTGATTGCGTCAACCCACGCTTATCTGCTGATCTTCACCAACAAGGGCCGGGTGTACTGGCTCAAGATTTACGAGATTCCGGACGCGGCGACAACCGGGAAAGGCAAACACGTTTCGGGGCTCATCAGTCTGCAGCCGGACGAGACCGTGAAGGCGTTTCTTTCGGTGAAAGAGTTCGTGCCCGGTAAGTTCATCGTGATGGTGACGCGGCAGGGCGTCATCAAGAAATGTGAGCTGACCGAATTCGATAATCCGCTGTCCCGCGGCATCATCGCTGTGGCGCTGGACGACGGTGACGAGTTGCTTGGCGCGACCATAACCAACGGCGACAACTTCATATTCCTGGGTTCGCATGAGGGCATGGCAATCCGCTTCAACGAAGAGGAAGTGAGACCGATGGGCCGGCAGGCTCGCGGCGTGCGCGCCATGGACCTGGACGAAGGCGATTATCTTGTCGGGCTCGAAGTTTGTGGGCGTGACGGGCTGATTCTTTCCATCTCCGATAACGGCTACGGCAAGCGGACGCCGCTTGAAGATTATCGCCTCACTGCGCGCGGTCGGAAGGGCGTCATCAATATGAAGACGTCGAACAAGATCGGCAAGGTGGTCGGCATTCTGGGCGTTGCCGAGAGCACGGACATCATGATCATCACGAAGGATGGCAAGATGATCCGCCTGGAATCGAATGAGATCCGGCAGGCCGGGCGTTCTACCCAGGGCGTTCGCCTGGTTCGCATGGACGACGGCGACCAGGTAGCCGCGGCTTCGGTGATACCGGACCCGGTGGACGGCGAACCGGTGAACGGCACGGCGGGCGAACTGCCCCTCCAGTAGAAATAGATACAGCGTATGAAGGAGATCTGAGTGGCCGACGAGAATGGAAGTTTCGATTGGCGCGAACAGATCCAGAAGAATTGGGAGGACCACGATCGGATTTGGCGTTCGATCGAGGCCCTCACCAATGACACGGTGAATTTGCACAAGAGTTTGGTTGCGCAAAAAGAAAACACCGACAAGCTCCTTGTTGCTCTTCGCGAGCTAATCGATCGAATACCGCCCGAGAATCTGCGGTAAGGCTTGTCACGCCGGCATGCCGCTATACTCGGATAGTGGCCACACTTGTCACGCTACAGTCCACACCGGTCGAGTTTGACTCCGCCGCACTGGACGCGAAAGAGCAGGTCCTGTTTGACTCGCTGCGGCGGCTGACGCGTGTCATCATCGCCTATTCGGGCGGTACGGATTCTGCGTATCTGGCGTGGGCGGCCCATCGGGTACTAGGCGACAACGCAATCGCCATCACGGCCGATTCCGCTTCCATCCCGACCTCTCACAAGCGGGACGCCGAGCAGTTTGCCAGGGAATGCGGCTTCCGCCACGAGTACATCGACACACACGAGTTCGAAAATCCTGAGTACATCAAGAACGACAAGGATCGTTGCTTTCACTGCAAGGATGAATTGTTCGTCAGGCTGGAAGATTACGCAAAACGAACGGGCTACGCGCACATCGTCTACGGTGTGAACAAGGACGACTTGGGAGACTATCGCCCCGGACAGCGTGCCGCTCGGCTGCATGAAGTGAAAGCGCCTCTGGTGGAAGCTGCTTTGACCAAGGCGGAGATCCGCGAGCTTTCGAAACGAGCTGGACTCTCCACCTGGGACCGGCCCGCCGCTGCTTGTCTGAGTTCACGCGTGCCATACGGAACGCCGGTGACTGTCGAGACGATCCGAACGATTGAGGAAGGCGAAGAAGCGGTTCGCGCGCTGGGCTTTCGGCAGTTTCGGGTACGCTTCCACGGCGAACTGGTTCGAATCGAGGTGGCGAAAGAGGAAATGGCCCGCGCCCTGACAGCCGAGACCGCAGCTGCCTTCTCGCGCATTTTCAAACAGCTTGGGTTTCTGTACGTGACGCTTGATCTCGAAGGCTACCGCCAGGGATCGCTGAATGCGGCGCTTTCGAAAGCTATCGGGTCGTAGCGCTCAGGCTACGATCTCCATCTTCTCTGCATCCCACTGCATGATCTTCTTCTGGAAATAGCTTTCGTTCGTTAAGAGGGCCGGTCCGGCAGCCCGCAGGCCAAACGTTGCATCCTCCACGCTCGGAGTGCCTTCCCGGATCGACTTGTAGAAGTTCCTGTGGTGTTCAAGCTGTGGCTCGGTCTTGCTGGTGTCGAACACCTCGGCCGAGCTGGGCTTCAACGCCGTCGGCGAGCTTTCGGCATGCTTTTCCTGCCACTGCTCCCGAAACTGCCTCTGGGTCTTCTCGGCAAAGCTTGAGATCGTTCCGTCAAACTGCTCCGGCCGGGGTGTGCGGTCCAGTGTGACTTCTTTGAAGGAAGCGGTCATCACCCCGTCGCTGCCGATGAACTTGACGCCGAATGACTCTTTTGTCTCGCCGCTTTTGAAATTCACGCGCAGCAGGACGTTAAACGCCGGATGGGCACTGCTCTCCGGGTAGTCTAACGTGGCGAGCATAGTGTCCGGCACATCCCGATCGGTCCAATACCGGATGCCCCCCGTGGCGAAGACGCGACTCGGTCCCATCGAACCGGTCACAGTGTGCAGGCCGGTCAAAAGGTGAACGAAGAGGTCGCCCGCCACGCCAGTCCCGTAGTCCCTAAAATTTCTCCAGCGGAAGAAGCGGTTCGGATCCCAGGTGTGTTTCGGCGCATTGCCCTGGAAGCGATCCCAATCGCAGGTCTTCGTATCCGCATCAGTTGGGATCGAATATTCCCACGCTCCGATGGCGGAGTTGCGATCGAGCCATGCTTCCACCGAGTTCAACTGACCAATAGCCTTCGATTCGAACAGCTCCTTGGCCTTGAGATAGGCGAGGGAACTGCGATATTGGCTGCCAACCTGAAAGACCTTGCCCGATTTGGCCTGCGCGTCGATGATGGAGCGGCCTTCCTCGATCGCGTGCACCATGGGCTTCTCACAGTAAACGTGCTTGCCGGCGTTTAGACTCTCGACCGAGATGCGGCGGTGCCAGTGATCCGGTGTGGCGATGATAACGGCGTCGATACCAGACCGGCTGACGATCTCGCGATAATCACG
Organism: Bryobacterales bacterium; assembly: GCA_025462985.1. Classification (GTDB taxonomy): domain Bacteria; phylum Acidobacteriota; class Terriglobia; order Bryobacterales; family Bryobacteraceae; genus Bog-105. The sequence goes on from JAOAPP010000461.1 coordinate 6,269, forward strand.
AGTGGTAAAGGTATCTGCGCCGTAGATCTCCTTCATATGCTGCAGACGGCCGTCATAGCAGTCACACGCGGCGACAAGCTTCACCCCCGGAAGGGAAGTGGCGAGTTTGGCATCGCCCTGGCCCATGCCTCCGGCGCCTATCAAAGCGATCTGAATGTTGCTGTTGGGTGATGGCATGTGAGTTCCTAGGCCTTGATCGTCATCGATTGGGGATCCCACTCGACCACACGCTTTTCGAAGTAGCTGATGTTGGACAGAAGGGCTGGTCCCGCGGCGCGGAAACCGAACATGGCGTCTTCTACGGCCGGTTTGCGGGAGCGAACGGACATGGCAAAGTTCAGATGGTGATCGACGTGATCGCTGTAGTGCGGAGGCGGTTCGAAGACCTGCTCCTGGCTACTCGGCATGCTGTTTGTTGTGGGCCGGGACTGCGGGTACTTTTCGTGATACTGCTTTAGAAAGGCGTCCTGCTCGGTGCTCGAGAAAGTATCGATCGTGTAGCCGGGGTCGGACGGCTTCGGAGGCGCCGAGAGAATCACGTTTCTGCCCACGGTCATGATGCCATCGCTGCCGGTAAAGCGGAACCCTTCGCTTTCTTCCGCGCCGCTCACGAAGTTTACCCGCAGGATGAGATTGAACGCCGGATGGCTGGAACTCTCTGGGTAGTCATAAAGACCGATGAGTACGTCGGGAACGTCGCGCCCGTCCTTCCAGAAGCGCAGGCCGCCCGTGGCAAAGACGCGGGAAGGGCCCTGCGCACCGGTGATGAAGTGCAGACCGGAGAACAGGTGAACGAAGAGGTCGCCTGCGACGCCAGTGCCGTAATCGCGGTAGCAACGCCATCGGAAGAATCGCTTCGGATCCCACTCCGTTTTGGGTGCGCGGCCTTCGAACTGGGGCCAATCGCAAGTCTGCGTGCTGGCATCCGGCGGAATCGCGTATTCCCACGCACCGGTGGCGGAGTTGCGGTCCCACCAGGCTTCCACCATGTTGAGCTTGCCGATGGCGCCGCCCTGGTAAAGTTCCTGAGCCTTCTTATAGACCAATGAACTCACCCGTTGGCTGCCGATTTGCAGGATTTGCTTCGAATCGTTTTGCGCCTGAACCACAGGAAGCCCGTCGTCGACATGCTGCACCATGGGCTTCTCGCAGTAAACATCCTTCTTCGCCTTCAGCGCATCGATCGTAATCTGCCGGTGCCAGTGGTCAGGAGCGCCGATCAGCACTGCGTCAATGTCCGGGCGCGCCAGAACCTCGTGATAATCGCGGGTCGTCAGGATATCGGGGCTGTAGACTTCTTTCATGTGCTCGAGCCGACCGTCGTAGCAGTCCGATGCCGCGACAACTCGCGTCAGCCCGGTCAGGGTCGAGCTGCGGGCGTCATTCTGCCCCATCCCACCGCAGCCGATCAGGGCAATCTGGATTTTGTCGTTCGGAGATTTGCCGGTCGACGCCTGCAACCCGTGTTTGGCGAGCAGGGGCGCCGACAGCCCCGCTGCTAACGAACTACCGAGAAAAGAACGGCGAGTGGTCACTCGTTCGTTTTACCAAATTACGAACTCGACTTCGTGTCCGAGCTGGTCGTGGTAGTGGCTGCCGGCTTGCTTGCACTCTCAGACGAAGAGGCTTTTGATCCGCCCTCATCCTTATTAGCCGAGCCGTTGGGAGCCGAACCGGACCCTTTGGCGTAATCATTCACGTACCATCCACTGCCCTTGAACTGAAGGGCAGGGGCGGAGAGCAGCCGATGAACTTTGCCACCGCATGTTGGATGCTCCGTGAGAGGTGCGTCAGAAAACTTCTGCATCACTTCGAATACGTCACCACAGTTTTCGCACTGATATTCGTAGAGAGGCATGTTAGTTATGTTCCAAGAAATTCTATTTAGGTCCGGGAGCTTTGTTTACGATTGGATGCTGTTCAGCGGGACCCTCGCCGGAAACGGCGGGATTCGTCAACTGCGCAATGGTCGTTTTTCCCGTGACCAGATCGATGGACTGCTTCAGAAGATTATCTTCCGGGGTTTTGGGCGTTGAGCCGGGAATGGGATTACCGTCCTCATCCAGTTCCGGCGTTGCGTCGTTCTCGGCTAACTGGACGGAAGGAGTCACGCCCGTATCCTGAATCGCTTTGCCCGATGGCGAGTAATACTTTGCGACTGAGAGAATGACCGCACCCCCGTCGGACATTTCAATCGTCTTCCGCAAGCTGGCATCTCCGTAGGTACGCTCGCCGACAACCTGCGCGCGCTTGTCATCGAGAAGAGCGGCTGCGGCGATTTCAGCTCCGCCGGCCGTCGCGCGGTCCGTAATCACGACGAGTGGACCGCTCCAAACGCTTTCTTCCGGTTTGGCGTCAAATTCTTTCTTCTCCGCCTTCTGTCCTTGCAGGTGGGTGATCTCACCCTTGTCCGTAAACAGATTCGCGAGGCCGATCCCGTTGGCCTGTTCTCCCGTGGAGCAGTGTCTCAGATCGAGCACCACGTACTTCGCGCCCTGTTTCTTCAAATCCTGCAGCTTGGCTTTCGTTTCTTCCACACGATTGCCCGCAATGCTGCTTACGTGAACATAACCCACGCTGTTGGGGAGCAGTTTTGCAGTCACCGGCGGTACGCCGATGTTGGCGCGAGTCAGGGTCATCTTCTGCGGATCGGGATTCTTCAGGCGAAGGATCGAAATCTCGACTGTGGAGCCGGGCTGCCCGCGCAACAGCTGGTCGGCGTAGGCGAGCGGCATGTCGCGAGTGGCGACACCGTTGATGCTTTCAATCAGGTCGCCCGTGTTCAGGTTAGCCTTGTCGGCCGGCGAATCCGGAAGGGCATCCACCACTGCCACATACCCGTATCGCTTGGCCAGAATCAAACCCACGCCGGCTTTGTAGCCGTCCTGCATCTTCTCGTATTGGTGATACTGATCCGCCGTCAGGTAGCTGGCGAATGGATCAACGGATTCCAGCAAGCCATTGATAGCGCCAAGCGTGACGCTTTTCATGTCCGGTTCCTCGACGTATTCGAGCTTGATGCGCTCGAGTACCTCCGTGTAAACCTTCAAGTGTCCGTACACATCGTCGGTCGCAACCGCGCGACCGCTTCGGGCTCCGAGCAACAGCAACACCACCACGCAGGTCGAGCTGCCGACAATTGTCCACTTAAAACGGCTATTCATGAATGGATTTCCGGACGTTAACCAAAGTATAACGAATTGGACGCACCTCCTGCTCGAACGGCTTTGACGGTTTTGGGCGTACGTTATTTTGGTGTAGGACGACGATTCCTTTCAATGGCATACACCGGGCGGGTCGAATACGCGCACGAACGCAAGATAAGGCAGCGCAACAAAGTTCATTATCGTTTTGCGCACTGGCCTATCTGGATCTGGGTGTTCGTTGTGGCTCCTGGACCGCTCACTTTCGACCTGTTTGCTCATGGCGGCAGCCTCGCCAATGTCGTTTGGCTGGGAATTGTTCTGGTGGGAACCGGAATCGCCGGCCTGTTCGGGCAGCTGCCTGGGGTTGAGCCGCGGCCCTACATCCTGCGTTTCTGTGAAGACAAGCCGAACCCAATATACAGGCGAGTTTGTTACACATTCGCGTGGAACGCTCTGCTGAGCTTTACGCTGCTCAATCTGGCGGGGTTGATCGTAGCCTGCGTAACACATATCTGGATGCTGAAGCAGATCTACCTGAACTGCTATTTCCCGGTATTCGCGGTCATTCTGGCTTGTGGATTCGCCGGCATACTGCCTCGTGCGGGCCGTTCGACCAAAGCGGAGGGCATCGAGAGACGATACTTCTATGCGGCCGTTTGGGCGGTCACTTTCTCACAAACGCTCTTGCTGGTGCTCTGGAAGCTGTTGCCGCGGACGCACGCGACGGATGTACTCAAACTGGTGGCGTATGTTTCAGCCCTGCTCGCGATCGGCCTGAGTTCTACCCGAGGCCTGTTGCCGCGCACGCGACCGATCCTGCCTGGCGAGTTGATTGTCGCCGACTGAGTGTTGCTTGCTCTCCTTCTCTGCGTTGTCGGCGTGCTCGCAACGGGCGCGCTGTACCAGCTTGCTGGCTCCTATGCCGACCGCAGGCGCTTCCAGCCTCCGGGCCGTCTCTTCACCATCGGCAAAACCGTGCTTCACCTGCACCAGCAGGGAAACGGCCGTCCGGTAGTCGTGTTGGAGGCGGGGATTGCCGCAACGTCCATCGGCTGGGCACTCGTGCAGCCTGAGATCGCAACATTCACCACCGTTTGCAGCTATGACCGCGCCGGTCTGGGCTGGAGCGGGCGGCATCGCTCGGAGAGAACTGTCGAGGAGATGACCGGCGAACTGCTCCGGCTGCTTCAGTCCGCGGCTTTGCCGGCTCCCTACATTCTCGTCGGCCACTCCTTCGGTGGTCTGTTGATCAAAGCTTTTGCCGTGAAGTATCCGGAGCTGGTGAGCGGCCTGGTGTTCGTCGATCCAGTTTCCCTTGCCACCTGGTCTAAATGCAGCGACACCGAACGAAAGAGGCTTGCGATTGGCGCCAGCCTTTCGAGGCGGGGCGCGCTTCTGGCGCGGCTGGGTGTCGTCCGTGCGTCGCTGGCCTTGTTGATGTCCGGTGGAAGGGGGATTTCCAAGAGAATCGGCCGCACGGCTGCCGGCCGCGGATCAGCTGTGCTCGAAAAGCTTGTCGGTGAAGTACAGAAACTGCCCCGGGAAGTCTGGCCGATGATCCGCTCCCACTGGAGCCAGCCGAAAAGCTTCTTGGGAATGGCAGCGTATCTCGAATGCCTGCCGGCGAGCGCGGCCGAGGTCATCTCCATGCAACTGCCACCCACCATTCCCGCTGTCATTCTCTCGGCCGGGACAGCTACTTCCGATGAACTTGCCGAGCGCGAGAGCGAAAGCAAAAGAAACCCTGCCAGTCGCCACATCGTGTTCGACGGCACAGGACACTGGCTACACCTCGAGCGCCCGGACGCCGTGGTGAGCGCCGTTCGTGAGATTGCGGCCCGTTCTAAGCCTTGAGCGCAAGGTTCAGATTTTCGATGGCTTCGTCGATTTCCGCGGTGTTCTTGTAACCGATCGTGACAGCGTCAACTTTGGCCACATTCATGGCGTATTTCAGCGCTGCGTGACGATCCGCGCGACTTGTGAATTTGCCTTCGCCTACGAGCTACATGCTCACGATTCCAGCGCCCTGGCTGCGAACTTTGTGCACCTGCGCCTTTACACGATCCACATTGCCGGTGTCGTCGGAGTCATGTTGCGCCGGCGTATCCATCTTTGTACCTTTATGATTCATGCGAA
>JAOAPP010000483.1 GCA_025462985.1 Bryobacterales bacterium
GTACTAGCCAGTGGACGTTGCAGCATGTCTCGGTGAAGCGTCTCTTGACCAGAGAAAAGCCTGCGCCCGCGATCCTCCCGCGAGGGCTGTTGCTATGAATTTTGCGAACCAATTCGCCGGACGGACCAGCGAGCCAATTGCGGCCATCAACTTGACGTCGTTTTCGCCCATTCCTCGCACAGTTAGAACGGCAGATAACCGCCATGACGGGGAGCATTCCTTCGGCTGCTCGTCCGGCTCAATGAAGGTGGAAGAGAAACACGTTACATCCGAAACCGGCGATGAGGCCAGAGAGGTTCAACCAGTTCGGAATCCGCCGGAAGCGGCAATCATAGATGACCGCCGTGATCGCGAGAGCAGCCAGGGTCAGCAGGATAGCAAGCGGCGTGCGAGTCAACTGGAGCATTGTAGTTGGTCGCCAACTTTTGGGCGAGAGAGCGGAGAACGGCCCGTCTTCACCTTCGTTACTCGCAGATTCTTGTCCAGCGAGATCGAGTCGATCACCATCTTGATAAAGAAGATGTGGATGGCGTCACAGGGAACGATCCAGAGACCGGTGGATTGCTCCATCTCGCGCGCACGGAGCAATCCGGCCCGGCGATCCCGGCTCGTTCCGGCAAGAACTACACGCGCTGACAGGAGAGACGATCTAGTCGTGTTTCGAAACGAGTAGACAGGGACCTGCGATGCCAATCGTAGTAAGAAGTGCGGCCGCGGCAAGCGAAAGCTCTAAACTTCAGCGCCGGGAACGAATCTCGAAGTCGCCGCGGCAGCCTCGATCGACCCACACGGAGCCCGGAGCCGTTCCCCAGCTGTATCCCTCGCGGCAGGGGCTATCGCTTCGCTGCTTGATCAGACGGACACGGCCGTTGTTGTCATTCCGGCACCATTGCCGCTTGCCGTTGTCCGAGGCACAGGTGATGATCTGGACGTTTCCTCCGTATCCAGGTCGGCCTTCCCTGCCGCCCGGATCGTATCCCCTTCCGGGCCGGTTTCCTCCACGACCAAGGGCGAATTCAGCACGACAGCCGCGGTCTACCCAGATTCCTCTTCGGTCGAAACCCCAGGTCCGACCCTGGACGCACCTGCTTTGACTGAGTTGATTCACCAGCACTACACCATTGCGGGTGTCGGCATTGCAGTATTGCCGGCCACCGTTATCCGAAGAACAGGTGATTCGGGACTGCGCGGACGCCATTGCACACGAAACGATGCCCATGAGGCAGGCAGCGGCTGCCGCCTTCACAAGACCTGCTAGATTGAGCATCAGAGATCCCCTTCTGCCTGGTAAAATTACTGCGGCTATAGACGCTTCGTATCGAAGATTTGTGTCGCTACGATTTCGCGCCCGATTTGGCTTTCCCGCTCAGGATGTCGCCGAGACGGCGATTCACTTCGCGCAAATAGGTTTCATCGCCGCCGGGCAACTCCACCGTTGCTGTTCCATGGAAGCCGATATCCCTCAATGCTGCATGGATCGCCGGCCAATCCAGGTCGCCTTCGAGAAGCGGCACCCAGTCGGCCACCATCTTGTCTTCGGACCCACGACGCCACGAGAAATCCTTGATGTGAAGTTTGACGATCCGCTTTCCGAGTGTGCGGATCCAGTCTTCCGGATAGCCATACAGCTTGACATTGCCGACGTCGAAATAAGAACGCACCCACGGCGTCTGAAAATTGTCGATGTAGGTTGCGAACTCCATCGGACTGAGCAGAAACTTGTTCCAGACTTCCTCGATAGCGATGATGACGCGCAGCTCCTCGGCCAGTGGAAGGAGCTTGCGAATGCTCGCCTGCGAGCGTGCGTAAGCGTCACGGTAGGAAGTTTTTGGATCGACGACGCCCGGCACTACCAGCACGGTATCGGCGCCCCATAAGTGAGCGTTCCGTAGGGATGTCCGCGCACCCTTCAGGCTTCTCTCCACCACCGAGGAATCGGGTGAAGACAGCGGGTACTTCCAGTGGTCCATGTTCATCACCGAATGGATCTTCATTCCTGCCTTCTCAGCGGCTTTCTTCATTGCCTCGGCCTGTGCCTCGTCCGGCGTGGTCGGGCACTCGATGCGCTCGAATCCCGCGTCACGAGCCATTTGAAAACGCTCAGGAATGCTGGCGCTTTCGGGGAGCATGCTGTACTCCACGGCTTGGTGAATGGGCAGGCGATCCTGACCGAATGAAGGAAGGGCAAACGCCAGTGTGGATCCAAGTAAGGTTCGGCGTGTCATAGCGTGACTGTTGATTTCCTCATTTTCGAGATATGTTTAGTATCGTTGAGAGCAAGCCTTACGCACTACCACGTCATATGGAATTAAAACCTGACAGCAAAGAAGATATCAAGAACGCGCCCGTGGGATCCGGGCGAAGAGAGTTTATGAAATCCGCGACCGGCGCGGTCGGTGGCGCTCTCCTGTCTGGCTTTCCCGCCATCATATCGGCCCAGACAGTGACGAACGCGCTGAAAGTCGGACTGGTTGGCTGCGGCGGTCGGGGAACGGGTGCTGCCGGACAGGCGCTTCATGCGGACGATTACGCGGAACTGACCGCGGTGGCCGAGGTGTATCAGCCGCAGATCGATCAGTCGCTCGCGACGCTGGGGCATATTTCGAAAATCGCCAGCCGGGTCAAAGTCGAGAAAGGGCGCCAGTTCGTGGGCCTCGACGCCTATCAGAAGGTCCTTGACTCCGATATAGATGTCGTCCTTCTGGCCACTCCGCCCGGCTTCCGGCCGATGCATCTTGCGGCCAGCGTCGAAGCCGGCAAGCACATCTTTTGCGAGAAGCCAGCCGCGACTGATCCCGCCGGAATCCGCTCCGCATTTGCGTCCGTAGACAAGGCCAAAGCGAAGAATCTCTCGCTTGTGGCGGGCTTTTGCTGGCGCTACAGCGACATGATGATCGACACGTTTAAGCAGGTTTCGGATGGAGCTATTGGCAAGCTGATCGCCTACTATGCGACTTACTACACCAGCCCAGTGAAACCCATGCCTTCCGCGAGCACCCGGCCAGCCGATATGAGCGACACTGCCTGGCAAATCAAGAACTGGTACAACTTTGTCTGGCTTTGCGGGGACAGTCTTGTGGAGCAGGCCGTGCACAGCGTCGACAAAATCGCGTGGATCATGGGTGACCAGCCGCCCGTGAGTTGCGTCGCTGTCGGCGGTCGGGCCATTCCAGCCGAGGGCGGCAACATCTTTGATCACTTTGATGTCAACTATCTGTATCCGAACGGCGCTCGAGCGTTCATGGTGAATCGGCAGATAGAGGGCTGCTATAACGAGAACTCTGATTACCTGATGGGGTCTGAGGGAACTTGCACGATCGGCCGTACGCCTACGCCGCACATTGAAGGCAAAACAAACTGGACTTGGAGCGGCCAGAAGTACGACATGTATCAGCGCGAGCACGACGTGTTGTTCGCATCCGTTCGCAAACACCAGCCTGTGAACGATGGAAAGCGCCTGGTCACCAGCACGCTTCTCGCGATCATGGGACGGATGGCGGCCTACACGGGCCAGGAAGTGACATGGGAGCAGGCGCTCAATTCGCAAGAGAAGCTTGTCCCGGACCAAATTTCGTGGGATGGACAAATCCCGGTTCCGCCGCGCGCGCAACCGGGGATTACGAAACTTGTGTGAGGTAGGGATGCTGCGAGCGTCGCTTTTCTTCGTTGCTGCATTATCGGGCGCGCAGACTAACACCCCCGTTGATTTCGCGCGAGACGTCAAGCCGATTTTGGAGACCAACTGCATCGGCTGCCATGGTCCGGGATCGCACGTCCCTTTCTCGTTGAGCGCGGAGGCACTTAACGAAAAGCTTGTTGTTACCCGTGATCCTGGGAAGAGTGCGCTTTATACATCTGTGGCGGGGGGCTCAATGCCGCCGTCAGGCAAACTGCCCCCTGCGCAGATCAATACGATCCGGCGCTGGATTGCGGATGGCGCGTCGTGGCCTTCCGGGGTCACACTGCAGAAGCCTTCGGGCAGCGCAGCGAGCGGCGCCGCAAATGAGATCACGCAGATTCGCCAGCGCATTGTTGCGAACCAGCAGAACCCGGCTGGGACCAAAGCCTATAAGGTGACCATGCCTAATACGACCGTGAGCTACGACATGGTTGCGATCCCGGCTGGTGAGTTCACCATGGGGTCAACCGGTCCGAAGGATGAGCAGCCGCCGCACAAGGTGAAAGTAGACGCATTTTGGATGCAGGCGCATGAGCTCACTTGGGACGAGTACCGGTTGTTCATGTTTGCGAGCCAGGCGGGCGAGGTGGCGCACAAGGACTCACTGGTGGATGGCGTCAGCCGGCCAACTCGCCCCTATGTCGAGATGAGTTTCGGCATGGGAATCAATGGATTTCCCGCGATAAGCATGACCCAGCATGCCGCCAACAAGTATGCCGAGTGGCTCAGCGCCAAAACGGGCGAGTTTTATCGCCTCCCGACGGAAGCTGAATGGGAGTACGCCTGTCGCGCCGGGGCTACTGATCCCCCTGCGCAGCTGGCGGATTATGCCTGGTTTGCGACCGACAGCGGCGGCAAGTACCAGAAGGTGGGCACGAAAAAGGCGAATCAGTGGGGTCTGTTTGACATGTTGGGCAACGTGATGGAATGGACGCTCGATGCTTATGCGCCATACAAGCCAGGCGATGCTGTCGACCCATACGTCAGGCCAACTGCGCCATATCCGATAGCGGTGCGTGGAGGGTCATGGAATGATCCTGCCTCGGCTGTCACGTGCACGGCGCGTGTGGCGTCCGATGCGTCCTGGAAACAGCAGGACCCGCAGCTTCCGAAGAGCATCTGGTACGAAACCGATGCGCAGTGGCTTGGGTTCCGGTTGGTTCGCCCGGTCAAGGTGCCAAGTGCGGAGCAAATGTCTCAATACTGGAACAATGGTGTTGAGCACGATGAGCAGTAGGCTTCTGCTGCTCATCACGTCGCTTTCATTCCAGCTTTTCGGGCAACCTCTGCAGCGTTTCGAGGCAGTCGAACCGCACATGGGAACGCTTTTTCGAATTGAACTCTATGCGGCGGATACTCAACAGGCGCAAGCCGGATTTCATGACGCATTCGAGCGCATCGCGCAGCTGGACCAAACACTGTCGGACTACAGGCCGGACAGTGAACTCAACAGGCTGACGCAGGACGCCGTCGGGCATCCAGTGCAGGTGAGTGATGATCTGCTCCGGGTTCTGAGTGCGGCGCAGAAGGTTTCCGAGAAGACCGATGGCGCGTTCGATGTCACAATCGGAGCGCTTACTCATCTCTGGCGAGAGGCGCGCAAAGCCAATTACATGCCTGATTCTGCGGCTCTCGTTGCCGCGAAACAACGATGCGGATTCAGCAAAATGCAGGTCGACCTTTCTGAGCATACGGTCAAACTGGATGAGGCCGGAATGCAACTGGATGCTGGCGCTATTGCGAAAGGAGACGCGGCAGATCAGGCGTTGCTCGTTCTATCGGCCCACGGCATCAAAAGTGCGCTGGTGGCCGCGAGCGGCGACTTGGCGTTTAGCGATCCACCTCCTGGAGCGGCGGGCTGGAAGATCGGTCTCGATTCCTTTGACAAGGCCAACTCGGCATTCACTCGCGTTCTGGTTCTTGCAAACGCCGCAGTCTCGACTTCGGGCCCAAGCGAACAGCACCTCGATTCCGGAGGCAAGCGCTATTCGCATATCATCAATCCTATATCGGGCAGCGGCTT
>JAOAPP010000484.1 GCA_025462985.1 Bryobacterales bacterium
GGAGAGGAAGTTGTTTGGGTAAGGCATTTTGGGTGCGCGGCCAAATTTGTAGCTTCGGGGCAGGAATCGGCTGCCCTTCGACTCCGATACAAGCGAGCGGGACAAGAAAAGCAAGTTTGAGCCGCGTGTGTGAATCGAAACAAGCAAAATCGACGTCTTTATTTAGTACGGGGAGTGATATGACGTCACTGCTCATTGGGGGCGCGGCAGAGATTGTCACGCCAAAACTGGCGGAAGTTCTCGTCAGCGGAAGGTGAAATTCATGAGTGCAAATGTAAAAACCGCAGTGTTCTGGGTAGTTATCATCTGTGCGGTTGTGTTGGTCTATATGGCCGTCAAGACCGGCCGGGGCGCTCCGCCCAGAAATCTGACGGTTTCCGACTTTGTGACCTATATACAGGACGGCAAAGTCAAGGATGCCAACATCACTGGCACAGATGTGCAAGGGAACCTGGTGGAGACGAACGGGGTTTCTGTTCCGTTCCATACTGTGATTCCGCCAAACTATCCCGACATCTATAAAATGCTCACGGAAAAGAACGTGAAGTGGGCCGCCAAAGATTCGGCCGGCAACGGTTGGATTGGAATCCTGTTCAATGCAGTACCGGTCCTGATTCTTCTCGGGCTCTGGATCTTTATGATGCGGCAGATGCAGAGCGGCGGCAACAAGGCTCTGAGTTTTGGCAAGAGCCGGGCCCGGCTTCACTCCTCACAGCAGAAGAAAGTGACGTTCAAGGACGTCGCCGGGGTGGAAGAGGCCAAGGAAGAGCTGCAGGAGATCATTGAGTTTCTCCGCGAGCCGCAGAGGTTCCAGAAACTCGGCGGCCGTATTCCAAAGGGCGTTCTGCTCATCGGGCCTCCGGGTACTGGTAAGACATTACTGGCTCGTGCGATTGCGGGCGAGGCGAACGTTCCGTTCTTCTCCATCTCTGGTTCGGACTTCGTGGAAATGTTCGTTGGCGTGGGCGCCAGCCGTGTTCGCGATCTCTTTGAACAAGGCAAAAAGAATGCGCCCTGCATCATCTTCATCGATGAAATCGACGCTGTGGGGCGTCATCGCGGCGCAGGTCTCGGCGGCGGTCATGACGAGCGTGAACAGACGCTCAACCAGCTGCTGGTCGAGATGGACGGCTTCGAATCGAATGAAGGCGTCATCCTCGTTGCGGCTACCAACCGTCCCGATGTTCTGGATCCGGCACTGCTCCGCCCAGGCCGTTTCGACCGCCGCGTAGTGGTGGACCGTCCGGATGTCCGCGGTCGCGAGAGCATTCTGAAGGTGCACACAAAGAAGACACCGCTCGGCGACGACGTGGATCTTTCAGTGATTGCGCGCGGAACTCCCGGTTTTGCCGGTGCTGATTTGGCCAATCTGGTGAATGAAGCCGCCCTGGTGGCAGCTCGCCAGAACCGTAAGGTCGTCACGCAGCAGGATTTCGAGCTCGCTAAGGACAAGGTCCTGATGGGCGTCGAGCGCAAGAGCATGATCATCAGCGACAAAGAAAAGCGGATGACTGCTTACCACGAAGCCGGTCACGCGATTGTCGCGGCGCTCATCCCGCATGCCGATCCGCTGCACAAAGTCACCATCATTCCTCGCGGAATGGCGCTCGGCCTGACCATGCAGCTGCCAATTGATGACAAGCTGTCACACGACAAGAAGTACCTCGAATCGCGTCTCGCCATCCTGATGGCTGGCCGCATCGCAGAGGAGATCTTCCTGGATCAGATGACGACCGGTGCTGGCAACGACATCGAGCGCGCCACCGAGATGGCGCACAAGATGGTCTGCGAGTGGGGTATGAGCGAACTCGGACCTTTGAGCTTCGGCAAGAAGGACGAGCAAATCTTCCTTGGCCGCGAAATCGCCCAGCATCGCGACTACAGCGAAGAAACTGCCATCAAGATCGACCGGCAGGTGCGAAAGCTGGTGGAAGACGGCTACAACCAGGCCAAAGAGATCATCTCTCAGCGGCAGGAAGCCATGGTCAAGATCGCCGAGGCTCTCCTCGAACGTGAAGTTCTTGACGGGGCTGAGGTCCTGGACCTGATTAACGGCAGACCGCTCAAGGCTCAGGTCAATCCTACGAAGACGACTCCGACCACTCCGCCAGACGGCGGCACCGTCATCGCTCCGCATCCCAATACAGTTCCCGGACTGCTTGGGGGCGAGAGCCCACAACCGGCATAAGTGGGCATTTCTCACTTTCCGGTTTACCTGTTCGACGTAGACGGCACCCTGGTTGACTCCGCACTAGACATCTGCGGAGCCATCCAGGGTGTTCTTGCATCTACGCCCCGAAATGACGTTCCGGATGAAGTCGTTCGCGGCTACATCGGCCGTCACCTGTTCGATCTGTGGCAGGATGTCTTCCCCGGCTGCTCCGTCGAGCGCATGAACGAAATGCTGGCCGAGTATCGAACCTCGTATCTGGCCCGAAAGCATTCAGGCACTCGCGTTTACCCGTCCACGGTGGAGACATTGGCCCAACTGACGGGGCGCAAGTCCACAGCAACAACGAAGGGCACCGAGACCACGCGCGCAGTGCTTGAGCTCTTCGGGCTGCTTCCGTTCTTCGATCACGTTCAGGGAACGGACGGCTTTCCCGCCAAACCTGCTCCCGATGTTATTTTCAAATCTCTCGAAGTGTTCGAAGTCTCTCCATCGGACTGCCTCTTCGTGGGCGATTCCACGGCGGACATGGAAGCCGCCCGGAGAGCCGGTGTGAAGTCTTGCGCCGTCACCTACGGATACGGCAACCGCGAAGAAATGTCGCGCTGGGAGCCGGACTACTGGATTGACGATCTGCGTGAACTTCTAGGTGAAAAGAGATATCCTGAACAGCGGCTTACCTCAAAGTTCAAGGAGAACTTACCCATGTCAGTTGCTGAAGTTGCGAACGACCTAGCCAGGCTCTGCCGGGAAGGCAAGAACCTCGAAGCCATCGACAGATACTACTCGGCGGATATTGTCAGCCAGGAGTCAGCCAGCGTGCCAGGCATGCCCGCCGAAATGAAGGGAATCGAAGCCATTCGCGGCAAGAACCAGTGGTGGCTTGAAAACCACGAGGTGCACAATGCAGAAGCGAATGGACCTTACGTCGGAAACGATCAATTCGCGCTTGAATTCAAGTACGACGTCACCCAGAAAGGTTCGGGACAGCGCTTCCAGATGAACGAAATGGCGCTCTACACCGTAAAGGACGGAAAAATCGTCCATGAGCACTTCTTCTACAATATGGGCGCCTGACGTTCGCCAGGGAGGAGCATTACTGCGGCCTTGTGAAAAACAAGATGTGCTGCATGGGCAGCGTCTCAAC
>JAOAPP010000525.1 GCA_025462985.1 Bryobacterales bacterium
AGACCTTCTCTTCTGGCCCGCCCGGAATGAAGCCGAACTTGAAGGCTAGAGCCGGGACTCCCTGTTTGATGAAGCTGTACTGGTCGCTGCGGATAAAGCGATTTCGGTTCGGCTCTTTGTCGGCCTGCACTTTGAGTCCGGCAGCTTCAGCCACCTGCCTGACATCATCGCCAAGCGTCGATTCATTCAGTCCCTGGACTTCGAGCCATCGCAGGGGGAAGAGCGGCAGAAACATGTCCATGTTCAGGTCCGCGACGATGCTTGCTTTGAGAGTGGAACGGCTGGCGAAGAACTGGGAACCGAGTTCGCCTTTCTCCTCTCCCGTCACAGCCAGAAAGAGGATAGAGCGCTTGGACACGACGTGATTCGCCTCGAGCGATTTTGCGATCTCGATCACGGAAGCGACTCCGGATGCGTCGTCCATTGCACCGTTGTAGATGGAATCTCCGTTCACGGGCTTCCCCTTGCCCAAGTGGTCCAGATGCGCCGAGATGACCACAACCTGTTTCTTCAGCTTGGGGTCGCTGCCAGGCCGGAGACCAGCAACATTTTCCGAGTTCAGTTTGCGGGTCGAGATTGGAACGCTAGCTTTGATTGTGCAGGGCAACGCGAAGTGAGGCAGCGGCTTCTTACCGTTTGCTGCCTGGACGATTTCCGCAAAGGTATGACCGGATCCGGAGAAGAGATCATCAGCCCTTTCTGGATTCCACGAAGCGCTGAACTTCAGTCCGCCCGCTTCCGCCAGCGCAGGGTCGGAGAGACTCATATGAGGCAGGCCCCAGGCGGCCGATTGCCGCGCCCACGGTATCTCCATTTCTCGCGGATTCGGGATGGAAATGAAGCCAATCGCACCCGCTGCACGGAAGGCCTTCCAACGCTCGGCCGATGATGAGTAATGAGAGCGAAGATTACCGTCGATGGCGCTCGGGCCGCCCGTTAGAAACGCGACGATTGCACCCTTTATTCGTAGTCCCTGAAGATCGTTATGGTTCGCTTCGGGAATCACCAGCCCGTATCCAGCAAACACGACGGGAGCTTCCACGGAGGAAGTAGAATCGGGACCGTAACCAAGATGCGTCTCGGCTGGAACAGGCACCGGCAACGCTTTGCCGCCGCGAATCAGCGCCAATGAAGCCCGAGCTGCGTCGAGCGATGTTTCAGTGAACTGAACTTTTTGAAAGTAGCCGTCCTCTCCGGCGGGTTGAAGGCCTGCCTGCTTGAATTGGGCAGCGACATACTGCGCGGCTTTTTCATAGCCTGCTGAACCGACGTTGCGGCCCTCGAGTTCATCGCTGGCAAGGTACTGAACGTGGGACCACCACGCCTTGCCTGCTGAATCCCAACTGGATGCCGCGCTCGCAGCGAAAGCCACCGAAAGCAGAACAGCTGGGAACAGAGGATGGGAAACGACCCGCATGGGGCCAGTGTAGCGAGAGGCTTACTCGTATCGAAGTGCTTCCACCGGATCAAGGCGCGATGCCAGCACGGCCGGCCAGACTCCGAAGAATACACCCACGGCTACCGATACCGTGAACCCCGTCACAACCGCCCAGGTGGGTACTTCGGCTGGAAGACTTGGAAAAATCGCGCTGATCAACGTAGTGACCGTCACCGAGAAGACGATTCCGATGATGCCGCCCAAACCTGTGAGCGCCACTGCTTCGGCCAGGAACTGAGCCACAATATCCCGGCGCCGCGCACCGATAGCCTTGCGGACCCCTATCTCGCGCGTTCGCTCAGTGACGCTCACTAGCATGATATTCATCACGCCAATTCCGCCCACCAGGAGACCGACAGCCGAGATGGCAATCGAGATAAGGACGACCATTCCGGTAATCCGATTCAGGTTCTGAACGATCGAATCAGGCGTGGAAACCACAAAATCGTCTTCAGCGCCCGGAGCAAGGTGGCGCAGTTTGCGCAGGGCATCCCGAATTTCGGCGACGGCGTCGTCGCGCAGTCCTGGTCGCGCGTGGGCGGTGATGTAGTAAATGTTAGCTTCGGGATAATGCAGCCGCGCAGTCTCGTAGGGGATCACGATCTCATGATCCATTCCGTTCTCGCCGAAGAAGCCTCCCTTGGCAAGTTGGAAGACACCGAGAACGGAATATTCGACTCCGTCCACCATAAACGTCTGGCCGATGGCATTCCCATTCGGGAAGAGCGTGTCCGCAATGCTCGCGCCCAGCACGGCTAGCCTCATGCCTCGATGGTTTTCTTCCGGAGTGAAGATGCGTCCCTCACGCAGATCCCGAGGCGAAATATCGTACAGGTTGGGCGTCTCGCCCGTGAGTGACATGTTCTCTGATTCGTAGCCGGGAACCTTCGCCGTTAGGATGTGCCCGGAAGCTGGCGTGACATACAGACTCAGCGCCACCCCATCGATTGAATGAACAATGGTGCGCAGGTACTCGACGTATTCCGGTCGCAACGGTCGGCGTCGGCGCTCCTTTGGCGGCGCGTTTGCCCCGCTCGGATCACCGCTCACCTTTGAGACGAAAATATTGTTCGGGCCGAACTGCTTGAAGAAGTCGACCATGCTTTTGTTGAGTCCAGTGAGAAGCGCGGCCACGGTAACTACCGTGGTGATGCCGATCACAATGCCGAGGATGGTGAGACCGGAACGCAGTTTGTGCGACCAGACTGCATCTGTGGCCATGCCGAGAGTTTCGCGAGCGTTGACCTGCATGCCTTACTCGGCCCTCAACGCCACAACTGGATCCAAGCGAGCCGCTCGGCGCGCCGGGTACCAGCCGGATACGATGCCGACCGCACTCGAAACGAACACCGAAAGAAGAACATAAGGGGCTGTGATTTTCAATGTGACATCAAACAATTTGGAGACGAACGCAGCCAGCACCGCTCCCAAAAGGACCCCAAGCGTTCCCCCGCAGAGCGAGAGCATGACGGATTCGCTGAGGAACTGGAGCATGATGTCGCTCTGACGCGCTCCCAGGCTCTTACGAATGCCAATCTCTCGAGTTCGTTCGGTAACGCTGACAAGCATGATATTCATCACAACGATGCCGCCGACGACCAGGGAAATACCGGTCACCGGGACGACCACCGCCGCGATCACGCTGAGGATCTGGCCTACGAAGGAACGAATCGAATCAGGGGTCAGCGAGTCGAAGTTATCTGTCCGGCCGGGTCGCGTATGGAAATGGCTCCGTAAGGCGGACCGTGTGACGTCCAGGGCTTCGTCGAAACTGAGCCCCAGGCCGTTCCTCGGCTTGCCGAAAAGCGCGAATCCTCTTTGTGCGCCGTAGATGGCCGTGAATACGGTGGTCGGAATATAGACCGGCGTGTCCAGACTTGCGCCGAATGACGAACCCTGTCGTTCCAGACAGCCGATCACCGTGAATTCCTGGCCCCCGGCGCGGACTGTACGGCCCAGAGCCGAAACGTTCGGGAAGAGCATCGCCCGCACGTCATTGCCGATGACGGCCACGGGGCTGCGTAGCTGCTCTTCCGTACTCGTGAAAAAGCGCCCTTGGCCGACCGGCACGTCGCGCATCTCGGGAAGGGTATACGAAACACCCAGAATGTTGGCGCCTTCGAATACCTTGTTCTCCACCTTGACATCGTCCGTGTGCTGCTGGTACGGACTATAAAGGATTTCATCACCCGTGGTTTCGCGCAGATAAGCCACGTCGGCTGGACGAATACGCTTGTTATAACGTTGCTTGTTCAGGAACTCGCGCTGGCTCAGGCGGCCCACGCTTGCGATTTGCGCGACCAGGAAGCTGTCGCTCCCAAATGCTTTCGCGGTTATATTCTCCGTGTAAGCGCCCAACCCGTCGATGGCCGCCCCGACGATGATGACGCTTGCCACTCCGATGATGATGCCGAGCAGGGTGAGAAAACTACGCAGCTTATGCGCCCGTATGGAGTTAAGGGCGAGCGAGGCAGCAACGGCGGCTTTGGAGAAAACTTTCAACGGCGATTCCAGTCCATTTCGGTAAGTCGTTCCCATTGTCGCCTGTGTGTCCCGGAGATGCGGCGGTCTATAGC
>JAOAPP010000528.1 GCA_025462985.1 Bryobacterales bacterium
TGTCGCGAACATTCAGACTCGTCACCTTCGCGCCCGCCGGCAGGAAAGGCGCGGGAGGCAGAAGGTCCTCACCGGTTGAGCTGTTCAAGATATGCAGGCTGCCGGTTGCACTCACCGTGTACATCGCATTCAACTGCGTAAGAGTAGTTGGAAGCAGAGGATAAAGCGTTTCAGAGAGCGGAGGAAGATAAGGAGAGCGACGGCGTCTGGCCCCTGCTGCCAAAGGACTCCCGCCCGCATCCGCGGCGAAGTGCAGGGTTGCGGAACTGCTGCCCGCCATAATCACGGGCGAACTCATCGCGCCGGAACAAGGCCCAACCGGGGAGTTTCCCGCAACTCCATTTGCCCCGCTGTCCAGACGCGATTCCCAAAGCAGCTTATTGAGATCGGCATCCACCGAGAACACGCGGCTGGAATTCGCGCTAAAGACGAGCATCTCCTTGAACCCGCGATAGGTAATGAGATTGCCATCGATGATGGGCACGCTCAGGGATGGCGAGCGCGGCGTTTCTGGCCGAAAATTATAGAGAATCTTCAGGTCACGAATATTCCCTTTGCTGAGGACTCGTTCCGACTTGGCCCAGCCTTCCCGCCCTGGGCTACCGCTCTGCGTCGGCCAGTCCGCGGCATACGCAAGCGCGCATCCAATGCCGACCAATCCTGTGAGAATCCGAAACTTTCGGGATGCAGGTAAATGAGAGCTTATGGCTGAAAATCCTGAAATTAAGCGTCGCAGCGTATCGAGTATATCAAGGGACAAACGTTAGAAGACCAGCCGGCTCTTCTTGCTTTCGATCTTTTTGAAATCCAGCCCAGGGACGCCTTGAAGATCTGCAAGTGATTTGAAATCGCCTTTTTCGAGCCTGTATTGAACGATGGCTTTGGCTTCCGATCGTCTCAGCAGCAGAGCAGTTTCGAGATCTATGACGTTCGCCCTATTGATATTGACCGGACCCGGCGTTTCGGGCGCGAAGTGTTTGGACAAATAAGTCAGGACAAGTTCAAACTCCTCGTCACTGCCCTGAGCACCGAGCTTCACCATCTTCGTGATCGTGTCTTCCCAGGCGGAGCGAGTCTGATGAAGTGATGCCGCTTTTTCCGGCGAGTGGCACTTTCCGCAGACGCGCTCAGTGGCAGCTCTACCGGAACCCTCCGGCAGATCCGCTTTCGCCGTGAGCGCCAGGATGACTAACCCGAACACGGTTCGGAGACGAAACAGGGATTTCGATGCGTTTGACATATCAGGAAAAGCAATGGGGGGTCAGAACGTCTTCAGACGAATGGAGCGGGTCTCCATCTTCATGGCGGCTCCGGGAAGGCGATGCAACTGAATGCCTAATTCGCCGCGCATTTTTCGGTTTGCCGTGTCGTCGTCTACGACGATGCTCATTACATGGCCGTTTATCAACTGGACGAGAGTGTTGCCGCGGGCGATGATGTGGATCTCGTTCCAGTCGGCGTCTTTGATGAAGTTGCGGAGGTCGGCATCGCTGCCGAGAGTCCCAATCGAACCAGACTTCTTTCCGTCCGGCACATTCGCTATTTGGCCGCGCAGAGCGAGAAACCCGCGGTTTCGCTCTTCGTAGATCTGCCCGGTGTAACGCTGTTTCAGGTCGATGTCGGCCTGGTAACCCTTAAGTACCCATTTCGCCACCTCCGGGAGCTCGACGCTGCGGTATTGGATTCCACTGTTGCCGTCGTTGACGCCGGTGAGGCGGTACTCGGCTTTGAACTCGAAGTCCGCGGGCTCGCCGCCTTTCCAGATGCAAAAGGTGTTCTGCACCGGCTGATGTTCAAGAGTGGACTCGCCGATGATGGCGCCTTCAGCAACCCGCCAGAAACCGGGGTCGCAGTCCCACCCATTCATCGTCTTGCCGTCAAATATCGGCTTGAACCCCTCTTCGGCGAGCGGCGGCACGGGAGAGGCGGCAGGCACCAAGGGCGCAAGAACGGCCGCGGTCAAGATTGCGCGCGAGAACAAAAGTTTGAAGCTTCGCAAACTGGAGGGTATCATTCGCACAGTCACCGACTGGGGGACTTGCCTGTGATACGTTCAACAACGACTCGGGAAACGCATCCTGCGAGGACTTGAGTCGCAACGTATAAATGCTGCAACGGACCATCGCACTCGCGATACTTACACTCACGTCGGCGGTGATCTCGGAGGCGTCAAACCTGATGGACCTCGCGCCATCGGGGCAACTCTCCACATGGCAAGATAGCGAGACCCGGCGCTTGGCCGGACTTAGAGACGCGACGGGCTCCTCCAACCTCGGTGTGGAGTGGGATGAAGAACGCGACGTCCGCGAAATCCGCGTGCACTACACAGGTGAGGCGGTTCGCGGCGTGGCAGTTGAGTATTGGTTTAAGAACTGGCCATACGATCCCCCCAAGATGCCGAGCTTCGAAGACCCGATGGACGACCCATGGCAGGGTAACTGGCTGAAGGCTTCGAGTCGCGAGGACTGCTCCGGGTCCGATTGCGTTTATCGTTTCAGCGCATTGACTGATGTGGAGAATCCACGGGCTGCAAGACTTCCCGGCGTTGATTACCGGCGAACCTTGAAGGTCAGGCTCGTATTTCCGAGGCCGGCATCCGGGCTGGACTCAATGCAGGTGTTTTCTGGTACAAAGCAGAAGCCTTATTCGCTGGAAGTGCAGTGGGACTCAGACAAGGACCAGCACGCGTCGTGGTCAGGCCGTGTCTCGGTGTACAACGGCATTCTGCGATCGGTGTCGACGGACGGGACAGACGGTTCCGTTGGCCCACCCAAATGGAACATTGATGGCGCGAGCCGGTCCAAGGCGCTGAACATCACCCTCGTGGGCGCGCAGCCCGATCTGCCTGGGTCGCACGACCTGACAGTGGTGACGGTCCACGCCGTTCGCTATGACGCCGGGGGAAAGCAGAACAGGGGATTCTCTTTTTTGCTGGACGATTTGAAACATGGTCCGATTTCGCTTCCTGGGTTCGGGGTCCGCGTTGTAGACCTGGATCCAGGAGCACCGAAGGGACCGCCTGGAAAGCCGAAGCTTCGCGTGCGCGACCGGATTCCGCTGGAGCCCGAGCAGACCCTCGAGCGTGCATCGCGCGAGATCCCGCCCCTGGACCCCTGGGACCGGGAATGGGGAGGACGCGTTTACCTTCCACTGGCGCCCGACTCCGACTGGCAAAAGTTTGCATTCGAATATGGCGGGAATGTGTTCGTCAGCAAGAACGGCATCAAAGCCAAAGGTGACGAATTAGCGCGGCTCCAATGGGACGGCGACAAGATCACCTGGAAGGTCGGGACCGGGCAAACGCCGTACTACCGTGAGGACCACGCTGTTTCGGTGAGCAAACTGGAAGGCTATCTTCCGGTCGTGACACAGCGATGGGAGAATGCCAAGGTCGAGTATTCGGAGGAGGCGTTTTCGACAGTATTGAACGGTCCGCTCTCACCCAAAGGGCGAGACGAGGAAACGCCAGCTCTGTTGATGGTGCGCATGACGGCTAAGAACACGGCTTCCGATGGAACCTCCATTCACTTCTGGGTGTCGGTGGAGTCCGCGGGCGAGTTGACCCTGGACGGAACTATCATCCGTGCAAATGGGAAGGTGGCCGGGATACTGATTGCGCCACAAGAAGCCCAGTTTGCGGTCGAGACAATTCCGCAGTCGGCGCCCAAAGCGCAAGGCGTTCATGTCACTCTCCCCGTTTCGGCTGGCGGCACCGGATCTTTCGTCCTGCAGCTGCCCTGCGTCTCCGACCTGACGGCTGCAGACGCCGGCGCCGCTCGACAGCTTGACTATACACGCGAGCGCGAAAAAGTGATCGCATACTGGAAAGGCATCGTTGAGCCCGCGATCCGGTTCAAAGTCCCGGAGCCGCGGTTCGAACTGCTCCAGAAAACAGTTGTTTCGCAGATTCATATCAGCACGACCAAAGACCCGAAGACCGGTCTCTACATGGTTCCAGCGGCCAGCTACGTGTACGACGTCTTCGAGAACGAGTCCTGTTATCAGATTTTGCTGCTCGACACTCTTGGGCAGTTCGATACCGCAGCAGAATACCTGGAGACACTCATGCGGCTGCAGGGGAGCAAGAATTTTCCCGGGATGCAGAAGGGGTCAACCGAAGGTATCTTCCACGGTGCACGAATCAACGAGACCTACGATTACACGATGAGTGGCTACGGACTCGACCACGGCACCGTGCTCTGGACGCTGGCGCAGCATTATCTCTACTCCCGCGACCGGGCGTGGCTCGAGCATGCCTGGCCTCACATGCAGAAAGCGATCGCCTGGATTGAGGAGCAGCGCGCCAGCACAAAGGTGAACGACGTCCATGGCAACAAGGTCCGCGAGTACGGAATGCTTCCGGCTTCGCAACTGGAGGACAATGTCGATTGGGCAAACTGGTTTTCAAGCAACGCATTCGCCTGGGCCGGTATGCAGCGCACAGCGGAAGCGCTGGCGGACATTGGGTACCCCGCCGCTGCCGAAGTGCAAAGGCAGGCCGACCAGTATCGCGCTGACTTGAGGGAAGCCGTTCTGGGGGCAGTGGAAGCAGCACCGGCCGCCCGTATGCAGGACGGCAGCTACGAGCCGTATGTTCCGGTGCTTCCCACCCGGAGATTCCGCCTGTTCGGTCCGATTCGCGCGGACTACTATCATCGCTACCCGAACTCGAACATCAAACCGCTCATGCGCTTGGGCGCTGACCGGGACACCCTTTGCGGAGCTGTGGTGCTGGTGATCCTAGGAGTGTTTTCTCCCCAAGAACCAATTGCGAACTGGATTCTCGATGATTGGGAAGACAATGAGACGCTGAGTAGCGGGATGGGCTTAAACATTCACGGCATTACCGACGACCGGTACTGGTTCAGCCAGGGCGGGATGGTATTTCAGGCCAATCTGATGAATCCGATCCAGGTTTACTTATGGCGGCACGAGGCGCCGTCTGCCATCAGGAACCTGTACAACGATTTCGTCTCTTGTCTTTACCCCCAGACCAATATGTTCACGGAAGAATTTCACCAGTGGAGACACGGGAGCGGTCCCTTTTACAAGATCTCCGACGAATCCCGCTTTGTTAATCGGGTCCGGGACACGCTGGTGATCGAACAGAATAATACCTTGTGGCTCGCGCCCGGCACGCCTCGCAGATGGCTGACTGACAAGCAGGGCATAGAGGTGAAGGGCATTCAAACCTTCTTTGGACCGGTGAGCTACCAGATGCATCCCGGGTCTCGTCCGGGACTGGTCGAGGCGATCGTTAATTTGCCGCCGGGCAAGCGTGCCACAAAGGCTTGGCTGGCGGTGCGGGTTCCAAGGGGAAAGATACAATCCGTAACGCTTGACGGCAAACCGTGGACGAACCTGGATCCTAAGTTGGAAGCGATAGAACTACCGCAGCGGGAGGGCCCGATGACGCTGGAGATCGCTTACAAATAGGGCCTGCCGTCACAGCTGAACCTTCCCTGTCTCGCTCGTGTCGCATCCGGCGATCACCTTCAGTTTGGCTCGGAGAACAGAAGCGTTGAGCGTGTTCAGGAATGTCTCCGCAACTGGCGACCGCGAGAATGCGGCGGTCATCGTCAGGTCGAAACGTTCCACTGCGAGCGGCACAAAATCCAGTCCGAAACAGCGCGCGGCAGATTCTGTTGCGATTCCTGCATCAGCTTCTCCGGCCGCTATCCGCCGCGCCACTTCGAGGTGCCCGGCCGCGCACCAGTTGTAGCCGCGAATGGATTGGGGGGAGATTCCGGCAGCGAGCAAACCAGAATCCAGCAGCTTGCGGCTGCCTGAGCCCTCTTCACGATTGACGAACCGCACACCTTTGCGCGCGAGATCTGAAATGCCCGTGAGTCTCTTGCCATTGCCGGGCTTCACCAGCAAACCCTGCTGCCAAGTAGCGAAAGTGATCACCCGAACGGCCCCCTGCGGAAACATTCGACGAACAAACGGGACGTTGTAGGTGCCGCTTGCTGCA
>JAOAPP010000533.1 GCA_025462985.1 Bryobacterales bacterium
CTTTCGCGCCTGAGAAGCATGGTACAAGACGGCAACTGCGTGGGCATCGGATCACCCCGAGCGTCGCTTGAAAGCAATTTTGCACTTCGGCAGTTGGTTGGGGCCGATCGGTTCTATGCGGGCGTTGCGGACAAAGAGTGGCAAGCCACAATGCGAGCGATCGACAACCTGAAGAACGGTCCGGCCCTTGTACCGTCGCTCGACGAGATTGAACACTGCGATGCCGTTTTTGTGCTCGGCGAGGACGTGACGAATGTATCCCCGGTAATGGCGCTGCGCTTGCGGCAATCTGTACGCCAGCAGCCTCTCCAGAAGGCGACGAATTCTAAGATCCCGCTTTGGTTGGATCACGCCGTTCGTGAATTGCTGCAAGACGAGACTGGCCCCTTTTTCATAGCTGCGCCTTTCGCGACAAAACTCGACAACATAGCTACTGAGGTGTTGCATGCGGCGCCGGATGACTTAGCCCGACTCGGCTTCGCAGTTGCGCATCTGATCGACAGCGATGCTCCTGCAGTTGCGGATCTATCGGGCGAGCTGAACGCATTGGCTGAACGGATTGCAGCAGCTTTGCGATCCGCCAAGTCCCCGTTGGTTGTCTCAGGTGTCGGCTGTCGTAGCGTGCCCGTCATCGAGGCGGCAGCGCAGATCGCCTGGGCGCTCTGCAAGACCGGACAACCAGGAAAGCTGACTTATTGTTTTTCGGAGTGCAATACTGCCGGTCTCGCGCTGATGGAGCCCCGCTCCTTACCAGAGGCATTCCGGGCGATTCATGATCGGGAAGCCGATGGAGTTATTGTTCTTGAAAACGACCTCTACCGCCGAGCGGAACCGGACGAAGTCAATGCGTTTCTCGACGGAGCACGGCACATCGTCGCGCTTGATCACCTGAGAAATGCCACAACGGATAAAGCTGAAGTGGTATTCCCTGCAGGGACATTCGCCGAGACGGACGGAACCCTGGTCAATTACGAAGGACGTGCGCAGCGATTTTTCCAGGCATTTGTTCCTTCCGGCGAAGCGCGAGCGAGTTGGAGATGGCTGAATGGTGATGTCAGAGGAGATCGGACCAGTCCTCAAGACCGTTGGCAGACACTTGACGAAATCGTGCTAGCGATTGGGAACGAAATACCGGCCCTTGCCCGCATAGAGCACGCCGCCCCCGCTAAGAAAGACCTCGGGAAGTTGGCGCGTGAGCCGCACCGGTACAGCGGCCGGACGTCAGTACTGGCTAACATTTCCGTTCACGAACCGAGGCCGCCGGAGGACGAGGATTCGGCGTTGGCCTTTTCGATGGAGTCTGGTCCTCAGTCTCCGCCGTCACCACTCATCCCTTTTTTTTGGTCACCGGGATGGAACTCGATTCAGTCAGTCAATAAGTTTCAGGCTGAGGTTGGCGGCCATTTAGACGGTGGTGATCCCGGCGTTCGTCTGCTTGAGCCCTCAATTCAGAACACATGGCGGTACTCCTCTAACGTGCCCTCTGTCTTCCGCCCGACCATCGCGAACTGGCAGTTATTGCCATGTTTCCATATCTTCGGATCGGACGAGCTGAGCCGGCACGCTTCTGGGATCGTTCAGTTAGTACCAGAGCCCTACGTTGCGGTGAACAGTGTCGATGGCGCACTGCTCGGGCTGAGGTCGGGGGAGGCTGCGAGCGTGACGGTTGGTAACTCGGTCCATGAAATCACTGTCTCACTGCGGGACGATGTTCCAAGAGGCGTCGCGCTGATTCCCGTTGGCATACCAACGCTTGAGAATATGTCGTCATACGCGCGAGTGAACATTGCACCGTCTCCTGTGGAAGACCATCGAACTCGCACGCCAGCAACAGCGGCGTTTGGAGCTGCTAGGTGATCAATCTCTACCCGCTCTTGATCATCGCCGTGGTCTTGTTCATTGTGCTGAATCTCTCAGCAGGCCTCATTTGGGTCGAGCGCCGCTTACTCGCCCTCTGGCAGGATCGCTATGGACCTAATCGTGTCGGCCCGTTTGGTCTGGGCCAGGTGCTTGCGGATTCCGTGAAGCTCTTTACCAAAGAAGACTGGATTCCACCTTTTGCAGATAAACCCGTCTTCGTACTCGCGCCAGCAATTATCGTAGCGACGGCGTTACTCTCTTTCGCGGTCATCCCACTAGCGCCGGGCTTTGTGGTTGCCGATCTCAACATCGGTCTTCTGTTCTTTCTCGCCATGTCTTCTCTCGGTGTCTATAGCGTGGTCTTGGCAGGTTGGGCATCCAACAACAAATATTCCCTGTTGGGAGGCATTCGGGCCTCCGCGCAAATGCTCAGCTATGAAGTCTTCATGGGGCTGTCATTGCTCGGTGTCGTTGTTCTGGCGGGATCGTTTCGCCTGACGGATATCGTGGAAGCACAGCGCAAAATGTGGTTTGTCATCCCACAGTTTCTCGGGTTTGTCCTTTTCCTAATCGCCGGCGTTGCAGAAACTCGGCGGTTGCCGTTCGACCTGGCCGAAGCGGAAAGCGAGCTAATTGCGGGCTTTCATTCCGAGTATTCAGGCATGAAGTTCGGCATGTTTTTCGTCGGCGAATACATTGGCGTCATTCTTATTTCAGCGATTCTTTCTCTTCTTTATTTCGGCGGCTGGTTGGGTCCAGTGCTGCCTTCCGGAGTCTGGTTTGCCCTGAAGACACTCGCCTTCATCTGTCTGTTTATTTTGTTGCGTGCAGCACTGCCCAGGCCCCGCTTCGACCAGTTGATGCTGTGGGGTTGGAAGTACCTGCTTCCGCTTGCCCTCATAAATTTGCTCGTTACCGGTGCGGTCGTGCTGATCAAACGATGACGCGGAGGGAATGGGAACGTGTTTAGCTTATTGCGAAGCCTATGGGAAGTGTTTCGGCATGCCTTTCATGCGCGTGAGACCATCCAGTACCCGGAAGAAAAGCCATATCTCCCCCCACGCTACCGGGGGCGAATCATTCTGACCCGAGATCCCGATGGTGGCGAGCGCTGCGTAGCGTGTAATCTGTGCGCGGTCGCCTGCCCCGTTGACTGCATTGCCTTGCAGGCGACAGAAGACGACCATGGGCGGCGCTACCCGGAGTTCTTCCGCATTAACTTCTCTCGTTGTATCTTCTGTGGTTTTTGCGAAGAGGCATGTCCAACTTACGCCATTCAGCTCACACCGGATTTTGAAATGGCCGAATACAACCGGCAAAATCTTGTCTACGAGAAAAAAGATCTGCTGGTGGACGGCCCTGGGAAGTATCCAGATTACAACTTCTGGCGCATTGCAGGCGTGGCGATCGACGGTAAGGATAAAGGCGAGGCTGAAAGAGAAGATGCGCCTGTGGATCTTCACAGCCTCATGCCCTGAAG
>JAOAPP010000546.1 GCA_025462985.1 Bryobacterales bacterium
ACGGCGGCAGCTCTTTTGTATCCGCCTTGATCAAGGAGCGACTGGTTGACGAATTCCATTTGTTTGTCAACCCGGTTGTCCTTGGCAAGGGCATACCAGTGTTCAGTGAACTGGAAGACTGGCAGGCACTTAAGCTGAAGAAATCGGTCGCATATGATTGTGGTCTCATACTGCTGAACTACGAATTGAAATAACAGCGCCTAACAAGGCGTGTACCGGACGCGTCAGGCCACTGAGCATTTATCGACACTCAACATGATTGACACGACTGTTCTACCGCTCTTTCTGGCGGCGGTTGCCACATTGCTCATAGTCCCTGGACCAGATTTCGTCCTCATTTCCGCCCAGTCTGTCTCGCGAGGCGCTCGCTACGGAATTGCGTGCGCGCTAGGCATCTTTCTTGCGGGCGTTCTCCAGACGGCATTGGTCGCGGTCGGACTCGGTAAGGTCATGGAAGCGTGGCCCGCTGTGGCAACCGCCGTACGGCTTGGGGGCGCAGCCTATTTAGCGTACCTTGGTGTAAGGCTTCTGCTCTCATGGCACCGTCGGCGATACGCGCCTGAACACGTCACTTCCGCACCAACTCAGTCTGCTGCTTCGTTGCTATTCGTGGGCCTTGTCAACAACCTGCTCAACCCGAAGGCGCTCTTGTTCTTCTCTGTTTTCATTCCGCAATTTGTCAATCCGAGCATCGGCGACGCAACTGCTCAAATCGCAATATGGGGTGGCATGCTGTCGCTGCTCGCGCTTGGCTACAATGTTCTCCTCTCCCTGCTGTTCTCTTCGGTTCGATCGTTTCGCTTCAACCTGCCGCGCCTCCAAGCGCATGGGCAAGGCATACTCGGGATATTATTTGTCGCGCTTGCTGCGCGCCTCACATGGGCGAAAGCGGCCTGACCCGGCGGTCAAAGCGCATCGACCAGGTTCGGTTGATTTCTGCCAGCGGGCCGGTATCCGCCGCTTACTTTGAACCTTAGGCTCTGTTCCAGGATGGGTCGTGGTAACAGAAGCAAGTGGCAAATACCCCGCAACCTCACCAAAATCTCTTAAGGAGCTCACGATGAGCCGGTATTTCTTCATGAGGAACTCTTTTCTCGCTGCAGCCGCCTCAATGCTGGGCTTGGTGCTTGCCCTATTGCCGGTTGCCAACGTGCAGGCTGCTGAACTGCAGATCTTGGCAGGCGGTGCCATGACGGGCCCTATGAGAGAGCTCGCCGCACAATTCGAGACCGCCTCCGGCCACAAGCTTGTTTTTCGCTTCGGTACCACTCCCGAGCTGATCAAGCTGGTTACGACTGGCGGACCGTTCGATCTTGCTGTGGTGCCCCGGGAGGTATTCAAGGACACTACGGCGCAGGCCCGGTTCGCGTCCGGGCCGACAACCGACATTGCTCGCGTAGGCCTCGGCGTCGCAGTGCGCTCGGGTGCCCCCAAGCCTGACATCAGCACACCCGAAGCGCTGAAGCAGACGCTGCTCAGGGCGCAGTCCATCGCCTCCATACCGGAAAGCGCGGCCGGTGCCCAGGTTTTGCGGGTGTTCGAGCGCCTCGGCATCAGCGAAGCAATGAAAGCCAAGACCAAGGTACAGACCGGTCCCGCACAGATCGTTCAAGCCGTTGCCAACGGAGAAGCTGAGCTCGGAGTGTTTCTCGTCAACGTGCTCACGGCCCCCGGTGTGGATGTGGTCGGTCCGGTCCCTGCCGAACTACAGCAGGATATCGTTTTTACGGCAGCCGTCGCCGCGAACACCAAAGAAGCGGTGGCCGCCAAGGCATTCATCACCTACCTGATGACTCCCGCGGCCATCGCGGTGATAAAGGCCAAAGGTATGAATCCGGGCTGAGGCGAGCGCACGGCACGATCGGCAAACTCGCGTTAGGTCGTACAAGGTACCAATGGAGACCCCTTCATGACCGAACTCATCGCACTTGTTGGAATTGTTGCAACGCTGTTTATCGGTACGGTCAGTCCTGGCCCAAGCTTCGTCATGGTTGCCCGCATGGCCATCTCTTCTTCCAGGGCTCATGCCCTGAAAGCCGCTTTCGGCATGGGCGTTGGCGGCGTCGTCTTCGCTACCGCTGCACTGTTTGGACTACAGGCTATCTTGCTTGCGGTGCCGGGCTTGTATGTCGGGTTGAAGGTGCTTGGAGGCTTGTACCTGTGCTATCTCGGCTACCAGATTTTCCGTTCAGCAAAAGAGCCGCTGGTGGTACCAAGAACGAACGGCGAACGTGCCAGGAGAAGCTCAGAGTCTTTCTGGCTCGGCTTGCTCACTCAACTGAGTAACCCCAAGACAGCGGTCGTCTATGCGAGCGTGTTTGCCGCGTTCTCGCCGAAATCGTTCACATGGGCCTTTGCAGCAGCGCTTGTAGTGCTGGTGTTCTGCATCGAGGCAGGCTGGTATTCGCTGGTCGCGCTACTGCTCTCTTCGGGGCGGCCTCAGCATGCCTATCTGTCGTACAAAGTGTGGATCGACCGGACGGCAGGAGCGATTATGTTCGGCCTCGGCATCAAGCTCGTCACCGAAGCTGCCAAGCATTGATGAATGCGATGCGAATTCGACGTCGCCACTTCATCATGCGAGTGGCTGGTGTAACGATAGCGATGTTCGGTGCTTCGTCGGGTTCTCGCGCGCAACAGACGAAGATGCCGGTGATTGGATTTCTCAACGGCTTTTCGCCGGTGGGCTGGGCGCAGCCGGTAGCGTCATTCCACAAGGGCCTGAACGAATCCGGCTACATCGAAGGCCAAAACGTCGCGATCGAATATCGCTGGGCCGAAGGTCAGTTTGATCGGCTGCCGGCACTGGCCGCCGAACTGGTGCGTCGGCAGGTTAACGTGATCGTTGCGACCGGGGGTAGTGCCATAGCGCTGTCGATTCCGCAATCGCTATCGGGGCGGGCGGACGAAGTGATTCAATAGTTTTCAAACCACACTGGAGCCTGGTATGAGACGAACAATTCTGGCGGTATTGACGTTCGCCCTTGGATTCGGGGCCGGATTCATCGAGATCAAACCCGCGTATTCGCAGCAATCCATTGACCCGCGGATCGCAGATCTGGTCCGCACCGGCAAGCTTAGAGTGGCAATTGGCTTGGGAAGTCCCGTCTTGGGAATCAAGAACGCGCAGACTGGTGAGATCCGTGGGCCCGCACTGGATCTCGGCCGTGCACTTGCAGCGCGGATGGGAGTTGACTTCGTAGCAATCGAATACCCGAGACCCGGCGCAATTATGGAAGGCCTCAAGGCCAACGCGTGGGACGTGACGTTTCTGGTCGCCGATGCAGATCGGGCTGCAGTGGCAGACTTTTCGGCGCCGTACTTCCAATCGGATTTCACATACCTTGTGCCGGCAGGCTCCTCGATACGAAACGTCGCCGATGTGGACCGGCCTGGTATCCGCATAGCCAGCCCACGTGGGGACGCGTCCAGTCTCTATTTGCAGCGAACGATCAAGCATGCTGAATTGGTTGATACGGCCACCCTCGACGCCGCTTTCGAGCTACTTCGAACCGGAGCAGCAGAGGCGCGTGCAGCGCCGCGCCCAACACTGCTCGCGGAGTCGGCGCGCCTGCCGGGGTTTCGCATCCTTGATGACGGTTATGCCGCCATCTCCTATGTGGCGATGGTGCCGAAAGGTCAACCCGCGCATCTTGCCTACATTAGCGAGTTCATCGAAGAAGCCTAGGCCTCTGGATTGGTGAAGCAAACAATCGACCACGGCGGTTTGCGAGGGGTTCAGGTGGCGCCCGCTGGGGGCAAGCGCACGCAGTGGTGATACGGGGCCGTACGTGCCGCATCAGGATGCGAAACCTCAGCGCCAATGAAACAGTTGAATTCCTAGTGGTGCGTAGCGGCAACGAAAAAATAGTCGTGGCTCTGGACGTTGTACCCATCGGGCGTCCGGAAACTGTCGCTTGAGCAGCGATCTAACGAGCCATCCAATCCGCGTGGTCGCTTACCGGGAAACGGAACACCATCCGGTGACTCGCGCGAAAACTTCCCCTATAGCCCGCATGATTGCGTATCCAAGCTGCAACTTCTAAAATCTCAACATGAAAACGACGGACGCGAGCCAGGCCCAGCCACCATCCGAGCTCATTTCGAAACGAATCGCCGATCTCGGCGACTGGCGTGGAGACACCCTCGGCAGAATGCGCAAGCTCATCCACGAAGCCGACCCTGACGTCGTCGAGGAGTGGAAGTGGATGGGAACTCCGATTTGGTCGCACGACGGCATCATCAGCACCGGCGAATCCTACAAGAGTGTCGTGAAGCTTACTTTCGCCAAGGGCGCGTCTTTGAAGGACCCGGTTCGTCTTTTCAACGCGAGTCTCGACGGAAATGTGCGCCGCGCGATCGACATCCGCGAAGGCGAGAATGTCGACGA
>JAOAPP010000562.1 GCA_025462985.1 Bryobacterales bacterium
CTCGACTCCTGCATTGCAGATGATCTGGGGAGTCGCGATCAAGAAGCTGCGGGGAACGGCACTCGAAACAAAGAAGCTCTTCCGGATAAAGGGTGGCAATCAGTTGATGACCGACGCCTTCGCGGAACGTCTGGGTGAACGAGTTCACCTGGGCTGCCCGGTTACCGCGATTGAGCATGGTGCATCCGGAGCTACCGTTACATATCGTGAGTTCGGACAAGAGCGGAAGAAAGATGCAGACTACCTGGTGAGTTGCATTTCGCTGGTGATGCTACGGCAGCTTCCGGTGACTCCGGCTTGGCCGGAAGAGAAGGCTTTCGTGATCCGGGAGATGCCGTACTACACGCGCACACGCGTCGTGTTTCAGTGCCGTACTCGATTTTGGAAGACGGATAACGTGAGTCCAAATTGGCTCCCGCCCGATCCGCGGCTGAACGAACTTTGGTCGATGGCGGAGGAAGTGAACACGCAACGGGGCATCCTCGTGGGAGGCGGGCAAGCAGGGGTCACGGCTTCGCAAGCTTTGGAGAGCTTCCTCAAGCTGTACCCGGGTAAGTCGGCGGATATCGAGCAGACGGTCGCGCACGACTGGTCAAAGGAGCCGTGGTCGGCTATGTGCGAGCGGATTCCTTATCGATTGGGTGAGCTGGCGCGATTCTGGCCGGAAGTAACCCGTCCCTGTGGAAGAATCCACTTCGCGGGAGCGTATGCGGCGCAGATGAATTGGGGGCAGGAAGCGGCGCTCGAATCCGCCAACCGCGCAGCGCAGGAGATTCATGCCGCGTAGATGAGCACGCGAAACAGACCCGGCCGCTACAAACTCTGACCGACGTAGGACAGCAGGGTTCTGGCGGACCACTCGGGGTCGGCGAGCACAGAAAAGTTGCCTGCTTGTACTGCCGCCTTGTACACAGTTCGTACGGCGCCAGGCTCAATCGCCTTACCCTGGGCGTCTACACTCCCGGCCAGAATAAGCTTCCTAGGTGCGATAGACGCTGCTATTTCAGGTAGGTCAGTGTGATTCAGCAGACCGGGAACGAAATTCGCGAAGGGGTATTGAGGAGTCTCAGCGTCGACAAGGCTCTGAAATGACGCAAGGCCTCCAGCAAGATACAAGCCCTGGATGGTGGTCTCAAGCGCCGCCGCAAAGAGGGCTGGGACAGTGAGCCTGCCCAGCGCTGCCACATAAATTTGCCGGGATCTGGTAGCCGGGTGCTTGCGTAGCGACGCGACGAGCGCAAGTATATCTGTGACACGCTGACTGACCAGCGATTTGCCCAACGCCAATGAGCCCCAGGCATAGTTCTCTTCCTGCTGATGCCAGGACTCGTAATCGGCGGCACCCGGACTGAACTCAGGCATCAGGGCTCCAATACCGCGCACCTCGGCAGTACAGATTACGGGGGATTCTTCCGAGAGAACCTGATCAACTTCGGGCGCAAACCATAGACGGTCGTGCGCCGTGTCGTCGAGAACCAGCAATACCGGTTTACCGGGAGATGTTTTATCGCCTACCAGCAGATAGGCAGGAAGCCACACGGCGGGGTCTGACGAAACCTCAAGCACTTCTACTTCAATGTTTCGGGACTGGACACGGCCGATGGTGGCGGCGGACGAAGCTTCGACGGGCTTCCCGAGTTTCAGCACGTCAGCGAGAGGAGCGGGGCTACGTTGCGCGCCTCTGCTTTGAATAAATCCGTGAGGCGTGGCACTGTTCAACGAACGGACGACACTGCCATCTGTCGTTGCCCAGAGAGTTGAAACGGGCTCGGGCTGGACTGGAGGTTCCTTTTCGAGTGGCTTGTTCTCGTTATTGAGCCAGCGGTTGAACCAGTTATAAACAAGCAAGCGACTGTCATAAGCCAAGGCATGCGGCAACGGCGTGTCGGCCCAGGCGAGGTGGTCAGGGCGATCGAGTTTCTGGTACACCGTCTGCAGCCGCTGATACTCTTTCCATCCGTTGGCGATGTAGTCGGGAGAATACGTAGCGTAGAAATCGCGATCGCTCGGCCAAATGAGCATGGGTTTAGGTGCGAACGGGTAGAAGAGGTCCCAGCGATCGAAGCCAGCCGGCCCTGAGTAGACGAAGTTTTGCTCCGCATCATCGGTAGCACCCGGGGACCGGAAAGGCGACGCAATCATATTTTCCGTGTTGCCCATGCACACTGCGGCCGCGGTCAGACGCTCATCAGCGGCAGACAGCAGCATTGTGAGGGTGCCGCCGCCGGAGTGCCCTACCGAGGCCACGCGGCGGCTATCGACGAAAGGAAAAGATACAAGGTAGTCCAAACTCCGGATCGCATCCCAGAGTTGGAGGCGAGTGCACGAGTCTCCGAACAGTATCATCTGCTTGCCAGGAACGGTGTGTTCGGCGTCACAACTCGACAGGCGGCTGTGGATTCCAGATGCGTCGAGATAGTTGATGCGCTCTCCTTGGCCGATAGGGTCGAAGGCCAGCACCACAAATCCAAGCTGAGCGAGTCCCTGGCAGCATCGCTGATAACTCGGATATGCTTTGCCTTCCCAGGAATGGCCACTCTGAAAAAGGACCGCCGGAAAGGGTCCCCGGCCTTCAGGCACGTAAAGGTTTGCGGAAACGAAGAGGCGGGGCTGGCTTTCGTACAAAGTATTCTCGACTCGATATCCAGCGCGTTTGAATGCTCCGGTAGTTCGCGGATTCAGCGGCGTCCGTTGTACGCGTCCTCCTATCAACTCCCAAAGAAGCTCACGAACGTGGGCTTGGCGAGCCTGTATCTGCGCAGCTGAAGTCAGTTGTTCGAGCGCTGCACTGCGCGCGGCAACAGCGTCCCTGGCCAGCGTTGAAAGGTATTCAGGAAGGCATTTTGAATATTGGCGGAACCTTGTTCCAGGGAACGTGGATCGCTCTGGATTGACACTTTGAGGCGATCCGAGCGCTCCGAACGCGGGACAGAGAAGAGCTGAGCCAAGAAGCGCTCTTCGAGTGATATTTTCTGGAACTATGCGGGCCAATATGAATGATAATGAGGCGAGACTCGAAAGGAGTCAACAGACAAATGTTTCACCCGGACGATAACTCGGAAAGCCGTGTGTTTGCCGACAAAGTGGATCGAAGGGGATTTCTGCGGCAGACCGCTGGGACCGTGCTGGCGAGTTCTGCGGTAGCGCTTCCGGCCCGGTCGTACGCCCGCGTGGTTGGGTCGAATGACCGCATCCGACTGGCCCAACTTGGCTGCGGAGGGCGCAGCCATGGCCATATCCGGATGGCTCATCTGGCGTCCGGTCAGATTCCGCTTGAGGTGGTGGCAGTCTGTGATATCTGGAGCGTAGCAAGGGAAAAACGCGCCGCTCAGGTTAACGATCTGTTTGGCGCTGACCCGAAGGTCTATAAGTACTCGGAACAGATGCTGGCAAACCCTGATATCGACGGGGTGATGATTGCGACGGGCGATCATCAACACGCGAAGCTCTGCATTGAAGTAGTGGAGGCCGGTAAGGACTGCTACGTTGAGAAGCCGTTTGCGAATGTGCTGGAGGAAGCAAAGGCTGCACGCAGCGCGGTGAAGGCGTCGAAGCAAATCGTACAGATGGGCACGCAGCACCGAAGCCAGCCGTATCCATTGGCAGTGCGGGACATTGTTCAATCCGGGCAGATCGGCGACGTGGTCAGGATCACCCAGGAATGGAATGTGAACCAGCCGCGGTGGCGCCATATCCCCAACTTCGATGATGGAAAGAATCCGCCGATTCTTAAGCAAGAGGATACTGATTGGCAACGCTGGCTGCTGGGCAAAGCCGACCGGCCCTTCGATCCGCATGTTTATCTGGAATTCCGGCTTTATCGCGACTTTTCCTCCGGCATATTCGATCAATGGCTGAGCCACGGTTCCGATCTGGTACATCTATGGACAAATGAAACGCACCCGGTGAGCGCGGTGGCAAATGGCGGCGTTTTTACCTGGAAAGATGGACGGGAAAATCCCGACAACGTGACAGTTACCCTGACTTACCCGAAGGGCTTTCTTTATACTTACTCGAGTTGCTTCTCGAACAGCTATCGAAGCTTCAGCCGTATCCAGGGCAGGAATGGAACGATCGAGAATTACGGGGGTGAAGGAGCGTCGTTGTTCCTCGCGACCAAAGAAGGCGGACTGCACGAGATGGATCCTGAAGGGAATGCGGGTCCCCGGTACACGGCACCGCCCACGATGGGGCCGCCGCGGGATGGGGCGAAGATCATCCGGGTACCGAATTCGCGTGAGCCCGATTCATTAGGTCCGGATGATGACGACGTGAATCATCTGATGAACTGGCTGAATGCAATGCGTGATCGGAAACAGCCGAACGCCACCGTCGATCATGGATTCTCGCACGCGATCGTCTGCATCATGGCCGCGCAATCATATTGGTCCGGGAAGCGACTGTACTGGGATGCAGCGTCTGAAGAGATTGTGGATCACCAGGTTTGACCTCGTTCTTGTTGCGTGCCTGTTCTCTGCTCGCAGAGCGGCTCGATGTCGAGGGTTGACATATCGTTGTGCCAGTGTGGAGCGCTCCGTTCCTTCCACGCTCTCCGGCCAGTGAGGAGTTACTCCCGCTTATTAGATACCGTGCTCCTCCTCTGAGCGTGAGACATAGCGGCGCATGCGCTGGCTCAAAACCGGAGCATGCCGTAAGACGCAGTGGCGATGAGCCCTGACTCTCGTTTGCGACACTACGTTGCGATGATCTCGCCCAGGCTTGGTCGTACAGGCTGCCGTTGTTGATGATGATAAAAGGCATTGTCACGTTACCGGACGAGTGAATGATGTGGGGGATTCTTTGCGGAAGGTAAGCTTTTGCCGCGGTCGGCGACGGGGTCATGCGAGGGCAGCCGCCCCGGTTACCTCGTTCCAAACCCGGAACCTTTTACTACGGAGTTGTCG
>JAOAPP010000586.1 GCA_025462985.1 Bryobacterales bacterium
GATGAAGAAATAGGAGTGGTCGTATCCCTCCTGGCGCCGCATCGTCAGCGGAAGACCGACCTTCGCGCAGGCGGCTTCCGGCAGCTGCGGCTTGAGCTTCCTCTCCAGGAACCCGTCGGCCGTACCCTGGTCCACGAGCAGCGCCGGCAGGCGTGCGCCATCCTCGATCAGCGCGCAGGCATCATGGCCGCGCCACGCTGCCCGGTCTGGGCCAAGGTAACCGCCCAGCGCCTTCTCGCCCCAGGGGCAATTCATCGGTGAAAGCGATCGGCGCGAAGGCCGAGATGGACGCGAATTGCCCAGGATGGCGCAGCGCCAAGGTGAGCGCCCCGTGCCCGCCCATCGAATGCCCCATAATCCCCTGCCGCTCCATGTCTGCGGGCAGGGTGCCGGCGACGATCTCCGGCAACTCCCGCATGATGTAGCTCTCCATCCGATAGTGCCTTACCCAGGGTTCCCGCGCGGCGTCGAGGTAGAAGCTCGCACCTAGGCCGAAATCGTAAGCGCCATCCGGGTCGTCCGGCACGCCCTCGCCGCGCGGGGACGTATCGGGGGCGATCAGGATCAGTCCCAGTTCGGCTGCGACGCGCTGGGCGCCGGCCTTTACAGAAAGTTCTCTTCTGTGCACGTCAGCCCGGCGAGGAACCACACGACCGGCAGCTTTTCCGCCGCACCCTGTGGCGGAACGAAGGCGGCGAAGCGCATGTCCGTGCCCGTCATCGCGCCGAGCGGTGCCGGAAGACGCGCTGCGTGCCGCCGAAGCAGCGCGTTGCTGAGACAACATCAGGTGCAGGGTTCGCCATTACATTCTTCCGTCTGTAGATTACTACCAAGCGCACCGCCTTCGTGAAGTGCCCACCGTTGAGCGCATCCCTGGCAAGGTGTCAGGCGCGCGCTTGGCTGGTTAAGGACACGAGCCTTCCGGTGAACGCGATCCTCATCAACGCCGGAAACTGGGCGCTGATAGTGCTGCAAACCAATCATTGACCGACCATCGGGGCGAATGCAGCCCGGACGGCCGTCGCGGCGATTCAGTCCAGGCGACCATGTGACGGTGACGTTTGACCGCCCTGCCCTTCGGCAGCGGCCACGACCGGTGGGCTCCACGCGTCTAGCGTGGCCACACATAGATAAATGTAGACCCGTTAACACGACTTACCGTTTATCCGTGAACACGCCAATCTGTGTTTCCCGTGCCACGCATCTCCGTCTTTCTGTCCCTCTGGCCTTTGATTTGTTGGTTTTAGGACCCCCCGGTCTTTCCGCACTTCTGTGTTCACGTAAATGGCCCCTCCCGTAGGTCCAACGTGCGGCAAGGTGGAACGGGAGCCATCAAGGCTGCATTTCTGTGTTTACGGGAAACCGCATGTGCGTGTATGTGCGAACTCACATTTACAGGAGAGCGTATTTCTGTGATAACGGCGGTTATCAACCAAAAGGGGGGATGCTCGAAAACGACGCTATCCCTCAACCTAGCTGCGGCCATGGCCGCCGAGGGTAAGAAAGTTCTGCTTATCGACGCTGACCCTCAGCAGACAGCACAGGATTGGGCCGCTGTTCGAACGACTCCCCCGACGTTCCAGGTGATCGGCTTGTCAAAGCCGGTGCTTCACCGCGACCTACCCAGACTCGCGGCCGATTATGATGATGTTGTGATCGATGGAGCGCCAAGGAATTACGAGGTCGCCCGGTCCGCTATTGCGTCCGCAGATCTGGTGCTCATTCCCGTTCAGCCGAGCGGAGCCGATTTCTGGGCGAGTAGGGAAACGGTACAACTCGTCAAGGAATCGCACAGTTTCAAAGGGACACAGAAAGCCGCATTCGTGGTTTCACGGAAAATCGGGCGAACGGTGCTTTCCCGGAACATCCAGGAAGCTCTCGCGGGCTTCGAACTTCCGATACTCAAGAACGGCACCACCCAACGGGTGGCATATGCCGAGGCGCTTACGGGCGGAACTACCGTGATCGAGATGCAGCCCTATGGCGAGGCAGCCTTCGAGATAAAGCGCATCCTGAAGGAGATCCGCGCATGAAGCCGGCATTTAAACTGCCTGAGCGACGGGCTATTGATGAATGGGTGGATAAGGCAGGGGAGGGGGCTCAGCCGAAGGTCAAGCTTGCCAGGCTGACCATCGATTTAGACCCCGACCTGCACGCGAAATTCAAGGCCGCTTGCGCAATGCGCAGGACGCGGATGATCGACGAGGTGCGGGGGTTCATAGAAGCGTATATACAGAAAGGCGGATAATACTTCTGTGTTTCTGTATGGTCCTCCTAACGCAGTTGGCCGCACACGATGCCGAACGCCCGGAAGCTTTTCGGTCCGGTGATTTCGGCGACCCCCATGTCAGCCAGCCTTGACCGCGTCGGCGAGCGCGGCTCGTTCGGCCCGAGTCGCTTCCAAAGCCGACGAAGGGAGTTATCCACAGAGGCGGAGTTATCCCGTGGGGTCTTGCTAGGCGAGTGTGGGGCTTTGCGAGAAAAGCCGATTCGTCCCGTGGGGCCTTGCGAGCTAGTACAACTATAAAGCAATAAGATTCTTTCTATTGCATTCTCGCAAAACCCCACATTGCGCTCCACGTCATTCCTGGCCAACGTGTCCGGCATACGAAAGCGAATCGAGAGGCTTAGGAGATGCCTGACGCGGCAAAGGGTGTGCGACAACTGGTACTGCTGCATGGTCGCGATGCTGCCCGCGAAATGGTCGAGCCAGACGCCGTGCCACTGGTGCGGATCGCCAGTGAAGTGCTTGGGGATGACAGGGGCCGATCAGGCTACAGCTACTCTGGCCTCTGCCTCACCTCATTGCCACACCGCAAGCTCGCCGAGCATGCAGCGTGGGAGCGCACGGTGGGCCCCCTGACGCTCATCATCGAACCGGGCCGGATCAAGATCGGCGCCGGGCCATCGAGGCTGCTGGGTGTGCCGTACGGCGCTCGGGCGCGGCTGATCCTGATCTATCTCCAAACCCAGGCCGTGCTGACACAGAGCCGAGAGGTCTCGTTGGGCCGCTCAATGCGAGAATGGATGGGGCGGCTTGGACTGTCCGTGGGCGGAGAAACCGCCGCTGGCCTGCGGGAACAGGCGCGTCGCATCGCCACCTGCTCGATGCGGTTCTCATGGGAGACCGGTAAGGCGGGCGAGACGGGCTCGACGATGATGACCAACGAGCGGATCATCAGGTCCGGCCTGTTCTTCCATGACGGCCAGGGCGGCGACAGCCGGCAGGAATCGCTCTTCGAGGATCGGGTACTGCTTGATATCGAGTTCTTCGAGCAACTGCGCCGTCATCCGGTTCCGCTCCGGGACGCTGCGATCCAACAACTGAAGGACAGCTCCACCGCGCTCGATGTCTATGTCTGGCTGGCGTACCGACTGCACCACCTTGAACGCCGCACGCCGATAAGCTGGCGCGACATGTTCGAGCAATTCGGCGGGGCTTACCGTCATATGTGGGCATGGAAGCC
Organism: Bryobacterales bacterium; assembly: GCA_025462985.1. Classification (GTDB taxonomy): domain Bacteria; phylum Acidobacteriota; class Terriglobia; order Bryobacterales; family Bryobacteraceae; genus Bog-105. Next base: position 3,468 of record JAOAPP010000586.1, read on the forward strand.
GCGCTTCATCACGTCGCTTGGCGAGGCGGTCGCCGCCTATCCCGAGGCGATGGTGGACGTCGAGGATAGCCACGTCATGCTCCACCCGAGCCCGCCACCGATCAGGAAGATCGCAGGCTAATCGCCGCGTGTGGGGTTTTGCGAGGCCCCGCGTTCCCGCCATTGTCGCGGTGCGGCTGGCTAATTCACTGACTCGTCCCGCCCGGCAATCTTGCAAAACCCCACACAGCGCGGATTCCCCAGCTTGGGATGACTATAAGCACATGCCACGCCCGGAGTCCGCCGTTTGCCAAACGACCCGCCGAGACCGTCCAAAAGCTGGGGTGGTAGGAATTCGGCGTGACGGATCCGG
>JAOAPP010000612.1 GCA_025462985.1 Bryobacterales bacterium
GACGGTCCCCATTCGTGATGATCTTGCCATCGCGTTTGAACCAGCAGCCGGCAACCAGATCAAGAGTTGCGCCACTCGACTGACGTTGGAGAATTTCAGTGAGTGTCTTCTCTCCCTGGTGACGCACCACGATATCGACGAAGTTCTCCTGGAGCGTTTGGCCGCTGAGGAGCGTGGGGTGCCACCCGCCGTATATGATCGGCAACTTTGGCCGGACCTGCCGCACAACACGGCTGGCGGCGACAGCGTCGCGGATCATAGGGCCGGTGAGGACGGAGATCCCGAAGGCAAAGGCATCTGTTACTGCCTTAGAGATAATGTCCAGGAAGTTCGGCGTGATTGCGCCGTCGACGATTACCGGCGTAAATCCCGCTTCACGAATACAGGACGCAAGACTCAGAAGTCCGAGCGGGGGACCAAAGACTTTCCCCTGGTACGGAGGCGAGAAGAGCACGACCTTCCGGTTCGGCTGAGCTAGCACGAGATCACCTCACTCGACAGTTGCTGTGCATCAACCTTGGGTTTTGGCGGCCGGAATACCTTGTTGGCTTTGTTTTTGAGCCAGAGTTCGACCGGCGCCGCGTAGACGCCATGATCCAGGCGCCAGCGCGCGGGCAAACTGATCGAGCGATGTACCAGACGAGTGACTGGATGTTTTTTTTGGACTCCGATCGGAACCCGATTGAAGGCCACCCGCAAGTACTCTCGCATTCGTTGAACGCGTTCGTGCTGCGCACCTTTCAGCCACGGGAGAACGGTGTAGCGAGGAAAGAAATCAGCCCAACCCTCGAAAGTCGTCGGAACCTGGATCCCTAGCTCAAACGCCTTCTTCATAATGGGAGAGCCAGGATAAGGAGTGAAGATGTTAGTCCAGAACTCAGCCTGCGGATAGCGGCGGCAGACGTTCATGATGAGCCTGATCGATTCGCGGCGTTCAACTTCCGTCTCTCCGGGAAATCCGAAGATCATGTTGAAGGACGGGCGAATCCCCGCCTGACTCAGCATGTCGGCCGCTAGATAAATCGTCTCCAGCTTCTGAAAATCCTTATTCATGAGATGGAGGATCTTCTTCGAACCGGAGTCGGCCCCCTGCGAAACTTGGGACAAGCCAGAGCGCCGCAGTAGCTTCAGTTCCTCTACCGTGAGCCGTGTAACCAGATTGGTCGAGGCCTGAATACTCCAATCGAATTTGACGCCGCTGCGTACTAGGCCTTCGGCGATTTTGACCGCGCGATCGCGGTCTACGAGGAAATTGTCATCCACCACCCATAACAACTGGAGTCCGTAGCGCGATACGAGATCGGTGACTTCTTCGACGACCTGGTCAGGATCTAAAGCGTTCCATTTGCGCCCATAAAGGCCTTCGTTGGTGCAGTACGCGCAATTGTAAGGGCACGCGAGGCTTGAGGTGTACATCGCCCAGCGACGGCCGCAAACACGCTCGTACGCATCAAACTTTGCCAGATGGTAAGCCTTTGGCGGCAGCTCTCGTATCGGCTTAAGCGCACGTGGAGTGTTGAAGGCAAGCCTTCCATCTTCCTTGTAAGCTACTCCGGGTATGCCTTTGAACGATTCGCCTGCTTCAATGTGCCGTACCATCTCGACCAGTGCTTCTTCGCCTTGTCCGATAACGACGGCATCCACGTCGCGGCACGCCAGGGTTTGGTCGGGCAGAAGCGAAGGATGCCAGCCGCCGAGGATCACCGGTTTGTCGGGATAGGCCGCTTTCGCCGCCTTGGCGATCTGCGCTGTCTCCCGAATCATTGGTCCGGTGACGAGCGAGACCGCCAGGCAAAGCGAGTCTTCGAGTTCCTTGATTACTTGCTGCTGGAAGTTCGGCGTGATGGTGGAATCAATAATTCGAACCTCGTACCCGGCCCGCTCTAGAGGCGTGGCCAAGGCCAAAATAGCGAGGGGCGCGGTTGCTTCCTGGCTTGAGAAAGCAGGAAAGAAAAAAACGACCTTCTTCTTCATGAGTACGTTTTGCCCTGATTCATGCCGCTATTTCCGCTCAACACATGTTCAGTATGGGAAAGATAAGCGCTGAGAGTGTTCGAGAGCTGTAAAGAAAACGTAAATGCGCAAGAGTCGACAAGCGTCGCCTTTACCGGATCTGCCGCGTCAGATTGAAGCCAAGAACCAAACCTCCTAAGGTATCTGCGCTTGGATCATTCAAGAACTGTGCACGTGTGGCCGCGCGCTGTGAAACGGTGGTGCCCGGGCTGGTTGTAAACCCAAACGTGAATGAGTGACGCCAGATTTTCTTCTGAATCCCGAACGAGAACACTGGGCGGTGAATGCCAAGTTCCCGAGCGTTGAACAGAGTAGGGATAATCTCCGCCAGCAGGGCGACCGATGGCCGGATATCGACGGCCACACCGGTCCCGAGCGAGAACGCGTTGACTCCCGGCACATCTGGAATCTGATTGGACAGAAAGCCCGCAGGCTGTGCCAAACGCCGAGCGTTGAAAGATAGAGTGGGCACCACGTAGAACTGAGCTCGTGAAGTAATGCTACGGGAAAGAATGCCCTCTATATTCTCCGTGTAATTCTTCCGGAAGTTATCCTGTCCTTCAATAGAGACACGAACCATCAGATTCAAGGGATTTCCCTTGCGCTCTTCGAGGATGTTATAGCCGGCTGCTAACTGAATGGGGCGATTGATCAGCGAAGGGGCCCGGAAAGCGCTTACGGACAGATTCTCGGTCAAGCCGTATCTGACGCCGAATGACGCAATAGCAACGTTGTCCAACCCGAACAGCTGCGCGCCCTCGCTCCTCCCACTGAAGGCCGCCTGATACGGAAACCGATGGGCGAAGTTTACATAAACGCCGTGCCGATCGGTAGGCCGGCCTGTGGGTAGGCTTACAAGGACATCATCTCCTGGTTGATAAATGCTTGGTTTGGCCTGTTCGGACGGTCCAGTGGCACTACCGCTGCTGGAGGAGGCGGTCGTAGCGCCGTTATCCGAACCAGGAGCGAGCGAACGAATGTACGTTGTCAGGCTTGATATTTGTTCATCCGTAAGCTTGCCTGACCAGGCCGGCATGATCCCTCCCTTGCCTTTTTGGATGGCCGCTTCCATTTCGCTCGCACTTACGTTCTTCTGGAAAGCGGGGTCGGTGAAGTTAGGCGTTCCTATGGACTTGTTGCCTTTGCCACCGGGTCCATGACAACTCGCGCAGTTTTTGGAGAACAGCGAGGCGGCTATTTGTCTGTCGTTGTTCGATACCGCAGGCGGCGACCCCGAAGATTGCGTATGGATCTCTTTCACGGTCTTCGTGGAAGTGTCGATCAGGTACTGTTTTCCATCTTTGGTCAGTACTACCGTAGATTGTGAGTCGCCCGGAAACGATATTCCCAGTAGCCTGGCGAGATCGGGGGACGAACCGTCTTTCAGAAAAGGATTCTCAGGTCCGGTGTCTGCGGATGTGGTTTGGGCACTGGAACGCTGCAGCCTCTCGGGAGGCGCGGCGATCGCAAGGCTTACTGTTACGACCAACAGCAGCGAAGTGGTGCAAGGTGTACAAAGAGCCATAGGAGTGATCCGGTGCACTCGATGTGCACTTACTGAGCTAGTCTAGAGGTGCGGCGGCCTCCGGGTAGTTATTAGGTTGTGAAATGTTGGTAAAAGCCAGCCTCTTGGCTCGACGCTGCCGGCGCGTCTCAATTGACAATCTTGCGCTTGTCAGCATTCAAGCGGTTACAACACTTTTACAAGGTTTGAACACGCTAACCTTGTGTGCTGCTCTACCTTGAGGATGTGCCGTCAGTAGACGTAGGATCTATCGCGATCGAGTTCCCCCAGACTCAATCTGCAGCGACTATCTGGACAGTGATACGCATGGCGGAGCGGCTGACCGCTGGCGCATTGCTGGTCCTCACCCTTCCCATTCTTACCCTGGCCTCCATCGTCATTGTTGCTATTTCCCGCCGGTCACCCCTGGTCGCACATCAGCGAGTAGGGCAGGGCGGGCGCCTCATCTGGGTTCTGAAGCTACGGACTATGTGGAAGGGCGACTCCGGAAAGCGCTGTATCTTCATTCACCGGTTATCCGCTTCCGAGGCTCCCTTGCTCGCTCCGAATATAAAGAACGTTGGGGTTACCAGCGGTTTTGCTGCATTTTGCCGCCGCTACTCCCTTGACGAATTGCCCCAGCTCTGGCACGTGGTTCGGGGGGAAATGTCGCTCGTTGGGCCTCGGCCCCTCACGCGGCAGGAACTCGATGCCTATTACGGGGCTGATACTGCGCGCATCGTGTCGGCCCGACCGGGGATCAGTGGGCTCTGGCAGATCAGCGGGCGCAGCCGCCTTACCTATCCGCAGCGCCGCCGTTTGGATCTCTTCCTCGTTCAGAAGTGGTCGATTTCCCTATATCTAAGGATCCTGCTCATGACGATACCGCGCGTTCTGGGAGGCAAGGATGCGTGGTGACAAGTTGAAAAAACTAACCCTTTTAGCCTGGGTTCGTTCGGCAGAATACCGAGGAGAGCTCTAATGCGCTGCGCCATTGTCCATTACTGGCTGCTTGGAATGCGAGGCGGCGAGAAAGTCCTGGAAGAACTCTGCCGAGTCCTGCGGCAGCCAGACATCTTTACGCTTTTCTATGATCCGGATCGCGTGTCACCATTTCTTCGCTCCCATAAAGTAACTGCGTCGTTCCTTAATCCGTTCCGGCGTCATTATCGATCCTGCTTGCCGCTGATGCCCATGGCGCTCGAACACTTCGATCTGCGCGACTATGATCTGGTAATCAGCAGTGAGTCCGGCCCGGCCAAAGGTGTGTTGACCTCTTCGCACACCCGTCACGTTTGTTACTGCCACACGCCGATGCGCTACTTGTGGGAGCTCTATCCTGCCTACTTGCACGAGTGGACGCGCTCGAGTCTTAAACGCACTCTAATAGCTCCTCTGACGAACTATCTGCGTCTGTGGGACGCCACATCAGCGAGCCGTGTAGATCAATTCGTCGCCAATAGCCAGAACGTCCAAAACCGTATCTGGAAGACCTATCGGCGGTCATCCGAAATCATCTTTCCACCCGTCGCAGTTGACGCCTTTTACACGTCCATGCCGGACGACTACTATCTGATCGTTTCAGAGTTGGTAGCCTACAAACGCATTGCCGATGCGGTCCGCTGCTTCACCAGGACCGGACGACGCTTAAAAATCGTCGGTGGCGGTCCGGAATACTCGCGATTAAAAAGCATGTCCGGAGAAACGGTCGAGTTCTGCGGAAGAGTCTCTGATTCCGAGCTCCGGGACCTCTATGCACGTAGCCGGGCAGTTATTCTCCCCGGCGAAGAGGATTTCGGCATTGTCCCAGTAGAAGCACTTGCTAGCGGCAAACCCGTTATCGCGTTGGGCAAGGGCGGCGTGCTCGAAACTGTTCCACTTTACAATCCGCGCGGTGGCTTTTTTTATTTAGAGCCTGGCGAATACCACCTCGAAAGAGCCGTCGAACAGTTCGAGCGAGCGGAGAAGCATCTGCTTCCGGCAGAGCTTCGCTCTCACGTTGCTCGTTTCTCTCCAGAGGTCTTTCAGCGTGAGATCTCCAAGGTCTTATTCAACTCAACAATAACGGAGCCGAACAGCCGGGAATTCGAGTTCGCCATGGGAGCATCGAGATGAACGAGCGTTTGCGGGTCCTCGATGAACGTGAGGCCTCGGCAAACATTCTGTGCGTTGACCAGTTCTCGAATTTGGGTGGCGGGCAACGGAGCCTGCTCGATATGGTTCCGGCACTGTCTCAACGCGGGTGGCAGCCTTCCGTGGCGACGCCTGGTGAAGGGCCGTTCCCGGCGATGGTTCGGAGCCGCGGCTACCGCACACACAGCTTTGCGTGCGCTGCCTATGCAAGTCGGAAAAAGCCTCTAGTGCAGCTTCTGAGGTACGCGTTCGAACTTCCGAGCCTCGTCAATTCTATCGCAGAGCTCGTTGCAGCCAACAAAGGTGACCTGCTTTGTGTAAACGGCCCAAGAATGGTTCCACCTGCGGCTTGGGTTGCTTGGAGAACAGGCGTTCCCCTGGTTTTCCACTGCCACAACCGGCTGCTGCAGCCCTCAGCCATCGCCTTAACCGGCCAAGCTCTAGAACTGGCGAGCGCGCACGTGATCGCTTGCTGTCAATACGCGGCCGAGCCGCTCAGGGAATATGTGGCGCCCGAGCGATTGCGCGTAATTTATAACGGAGTTGCTGAAATGGCCGCCGGCGGTCTGCGGTCGCCAGACCGAATACGGCGAATAGGGATCGTCGGCCGGGTAGAAGAAGGGAAGGGTCAACTGGAGTTCGTCCAAGCCGCGCGGCTGCTTTCCCAAGACGCTGCTGACGACCGTTTTGCGGTGATCGGTGCACCCATGTTTTCGGGCATCGGCTATTTCAACAAAGTGGTCGCTTCGAGCAGCGGACTTCCAATTGATTTCGTCAACTGGCAGGACGACGTAACCAAGATCTATTCAGATCTGGACTTGCTGGTCGTACCGTCTGGTGCCTTGGAAGCTACCACGCGAGTGATTCTGGAAGCTTATAGTGCAGGAGTTCCGGTAGTCGCCTTTCCGGCAGGCGGGATTCCGGAGATTCTAAAAGACGAGCAAACAGGATTTCTGGCAGAAGCGATGACGGTGGAAGCTCTCGCCAAGCGCATATTGTCTGTCTTGAGAATGGATAAAGCGAGTCTGAAGACGGTTGTTAAAAGAGCCCGGAAAGAGTGGCATCAGCGCTTTACCCTTGGAGCATATCGGAACGGCGTTTGCAGCGTGCTCGCCCAGGCGATGCAGCCACCCGCTCAGAGCTACGATGAGCTACGCGGTCCGGCCGACATGTTGACCGATTGAAGAGCGGCTGCGTAGACGCTAGCAAGAATGGCCAGGTGCGTCCACAGGTAAGGGCGCAGCATGTTCTGGTTGAATTGCAGGATCATCCATGCGAAGAGAAGCGATCGCAGCAAAGCGTAGAGCAGCCGTGAATAGAAAGGGCAAGCGACGCGCGCCAGCCGCAGAGGTTTTACAAAAGTGGTGACGAGGAAACAGACAAACGGAATGATGCCAATCACACCGCTTGCTGCCAAAGCTTCAGCGAATACGCTCATTCCTTCGAATTCCTTTGAAGCTTCAAAAGAATGTATTTTATCCCCCTGAAGATCTGCGATCGCGGAAGAAACGCCGCCCAAACTTCGTCCGATGAGCGGGTTTTGCAAGAACACGGCCAACGTTTCGCTTAGGGCGTCTTCTCGTTGAATGACCGAGTGAGCGGCAGTATCGGAAATGCCGGTCCCGTTCAGAAACATCAGTGCGACAGCCGGGTTGTTCTCTATCGCTGCTGAAGTACCCGTCGCGATCACCCCGATAAAGGCGACCGACAAGAACGAAGGGATTAATGCGCGCAATTTGAAGCGGGCCATGCGAAGTCGCAGCAAGTCGCCAAGGAATGAGAGCCACGGCCTGAGCTGTGACAGAAAAACGTCAATGAACAGAAAGAAGATACCCATCCTGCTTGACGAGAGTATTATGCCGATTGCGGTTAACCAATGGATTAGGAGAAGGCTCCTGGCGGGGAGCAACGACGAGTGATTCCTTCGGAGTGAACCTGTGAACACGAATCCGATCAGTAGATACGTCGCGAAATAAGACGGTTCATAGCTGAAGCCATTGACTCTGGCTAACTCGCCGGGAATCCACCACTGAGTGACGAGCGGTCCTCCGCAACCCAGCACCGGGAGCAAGAATTGAATCATGCCGAAGCTTGCAACCAAGGCGAACGAGTACGCATAGCATCGGACAACTGTCAGCAATGACCTGGGATCGTCGCTGAATAGTTGGACATACGAGAACATCAGGCTGAGATTTAGCAATAACCAAAGGCAGTAGCCGAAACTCTTGGGCCAAAAGCCCGCTACCGGAATGAATGACACTTGAAAGACAAGCCAGATAAGCAGCGGGAACGCGCCCAACACCGGTATTCTCACGCTTCGGGCGGCTTTCACAATGGCCAAGACAACCAGCACCGGCGTTATGATCTGACAAAAGCGATAGTTCCCGCCGGCCTCAACGATTAGGAAAAGGTCGAACGAACTCGTGAGCAGGATCAAGACAGCCGTCAACATTGCCACCCGGCTCAACGGCCTACTCAAACATGCAGTTCTTTGCATTCAATCCACTCAGGCTGGTTTCCCGCTGGCAAGAATCCACAGACTAGAAAGCAAAGCGGCCAGTAATGCACTTATCAAGATGATTAGAGTCCGAGGTGGCCAGCTCCTTCTTTCCGGCACAACGGCACCGTCAATCACTTGGATCAGGGGTGCAGCCTTTGCCTCGTCTAGCCGGGCCGCTTCGTACTGCTTCGACAGCGCTTCGTAAAGGCCCTCATGATACTTGACCTCCCTGTATTTCCGGAGATATTCAAGTCCGGCTTGTGGAAGTTTCCCGACCGGTACTTCAGGTGTGCCCGCAACGTGTTCACCACGTTCGAGCGTGGCCAATTCGGTTCGAAGAGCGCCAAGCTCGCGGTTCACTACCTGAAACCGGGGGTTTTCACCGGCGACATAGGTACGCATTCCTGCGAGCTGTGCTTCTCTACTCAGGATTTCGGCGTGCAGCTGAGAAGCGGACCTGATGAGGGCTTCGGCCTGACCTGTCGGCACTACTAGTCCGTTGAACTGCTGTGTGTCCCGTAGCGCGATCTCGGCTGTCGCCAGCAATTCCTTTTCTTTTGCAAGCTGTCCTTCGAAAAACAGCCGGCGTTGAGACGCTTCCGTCAACGCTACTGTTGTGTTTCGAAGGGACAACTCCTCAACGTAAGCGTTGGCCAGCCGAGCGGCGCGCTTAGGGTCGCGGTCATCAACTTGGATGTGGATAAGCGTGTTTTTGCCCGCCTTTATTGTGGTTCGTCGAGCGAGATGTTTACGGGCTTTTTGAAATGTCTCGTCACTATACACATCCTTCAGATGAAACCGGTTGATGAGCGCGTCCGCTATGGTCCGGCTCTCCAAAATGCCCGCATACAGATCCGAAGGGTTATGAAGGCCGAAGCCGGTGAGCAGGCTTAAGCTTGATAACCCCGCCCCAGCTCCTGCACCGCCGCCCAACTGCGCCAGGGCTGACAGCGACGGTTGAGCCTGCTGTGGTGTGAGAATCACGGCTTCCGCGGTGTATTCAACGGGGATCAGGAATGCTGTTGTCGTGGCGGCAAATGCCGTAATCGATACGGCCCAAACAATGATCCTCGCTCGGCTAGTCAGAGCCGAAAACAGCTCGGCGAAGGAGATTTCGCCATTCTGCGCATAAGAACCGGCGGACTTCTCGGGGTTCTGGAAAGCGATCTTCTCAGTCGTGACACTCTGGTCACTTGGTTCCCTAATGTAAGACATTTATGGCCGCGGCCCCAAGGCCGAAGTTACTCAGGATCTGCGACCAATCGATCAAGCTACGAACGAAAGTGGTCCTATTGATATAGGTGGGTACTACCAGGGTGTCACCTGGGAACATCGGTAGTCCGTCGAAGCTCTTAGCAAACATCGTGGAACCTATCCGACGGCTGACAACCGAGCCGTCCGCCCGAACGACAAGCATGTGACTCCGATCAGCGGCGCGGGAAGGCCCGCCTGCTTTCTTGAGATAGTCGCCGGCACGATAGTCCTCCTCGTATAGAAAAGATGCCTGTTCGTACACTGTTCCGATCACGTTGACAGTGGACGGCCGGCTTGGAACATACAGTCGGTCACCATTCTCGACCGGCAGATCTGGAAAAGCACCGATCCCTCGATCTTCTGGGCTCACGTTCAGCACAATGCGGCCATTCATGGCGACCTTTCTGAGACGCTCGATCATGTCGCGCTGGCTGGCCAGCGAAGTCTGTGCGGTGGCCGCTTCCTGGGGCGAGGTAACTCGACTGGATAAGTTTGAAGCGGCCTCACCTATCTCACGCTCTAATTGGTTGAGGAAGTCGTCATATCTCTTTTGCTGTTCCCGGCGCGTAGACTCTCGGGTCAGCTGAGCTCCGTATATGTAAGCATTGGGCGTCAGTCCTCCTGCGCGAGTGAGGACCTGTCGGAGCGTTTCGCCCGGCAGCGCAGTATAAGCCCCAGCCATTGCGACCTCTCCCTCAATCCTCAGTTGTGTGCGTTGCTGAGAACGCGGCACTGCGAAGTCTGCTTTAGAAAAGATCGTCACTACGTCCCCGGGAAGAAGCTCAACATTCTGCGTTTCGTCGTAAGACAGAACCAGCTTGCCGAGATTGAACGCGATGGTGCGAGTGGCCAGAGTTGCCTGATCTGTCCTTTCGATCACGGCGTACTCCCAATTGATCTCAGGGACGGCGGGTTGAACCGTGTAACGGGGGGTGAATGTTCGAAAAGGAGCAACGTTGTCCGGGCTCATCGCGGCGCCGAGCGAAGCATCGGCTTGCGTGTTTCGCTTTTGCTCCTGAAAACCCATCTGTAAATTGCTTTTCCTCAAATTCCCGGGAGCCGTTGTCTGCCCGGAAAGCGTCCCGCCGTTCGCATTCGCCTGCGAAGTCTGATCCAGAGTTTCCGGGTCGTCTTCGTCAATCGGCTCCTCTGCGCTCCCCAACGCGTTGTGCGCCTTCCAGTAATCTCGCGTCAGAAGCGATTCTTTGTTGGGAATCAGGTCGTTCAACCGCATGCCTTTCTGCCAGGGAAATCTGCCCGGAGCGGCCACATTTCCACGCAACGTGACCGCATTCTGAAAACGCCGCACAACGGGCAGGAGCCGGACGATATCGCCGTTGCGGAGCTCGGTCCGCAGTCCTTCTGGATTCATTGAGACATGCAGTACTTGCAGAGATGATCCCTCGGCGACTCGTTCCACCATGGCCTGTTTCATGAGAGCTAGAGGTGAGAGGCCATCAGCCAGCTGCAGCGCCGCTGCTAATGTTGTGCCGGGCTCGATCTCGTAAATAGCAGGATGTCCAACGCTTCCGGAGATTGCGACGCGAGGTCCAGCCGGACCGATAAAGATGACATCTCCCGGAATTAACTGTGCATCCTGGGACTTATCACCGTACACCAGCAGCTGGTAAAGATCGAAGTGTTTTACTGTTTGATCACCTCGCTTCAACTGGATGTTTCGCATTGAGCCGCGTGATGACGGGCCGCCGGACGCGAAAATCGCATTCACGAGAGTGCTGAAGGAGCTGACGGTATAGCTGCCCGGGCGTTGGGCCTCCCCCACAACGAAGATCTGAATCGAATGAAGCCGCGATAGAGTAACACTTACGTCGAAGCTTCGATAGAAATGCGACAGTTGTGATTTGATGACGGAGGCTGCTTGTGAGTAGTTCAATCCTTCAACGGAAATGGGACCCGCGTCTGGCAAGATGACTTGGCCAGTTCGAGCTACGGTCAGCCGACGAGAGAAGTTGAGCTGCCCCCATACCGCAATCTGCAGTTCATCGCCAGGCCCGATTGCATAATCGACACTTACCGGAGCGCGGTCGAGAGGAGCAAACGTCGCCGGGACATGCTCAAAGAGGGTGGCGCCGAAGATGGGAAGCATCAGACCGACCGAGCCCGCCACGTATCGCTGAAACTCCGTCGGAGGTTCCTTTGGAGTGTAAACGGGCTGATTCGGGGACGAGTTATCACGGATTGCGCCTGCTCGGTCAGGTGATAGATCACTTGAAGGTAGGCGGGGTCCTGACGGCACGCTCGGATAAGAACTGAATTCACTAAATTCGTTGTAGCTGGAAGACCCGGGCTGCTGTCCCGTCGACGGGATGCAGTCCGCTGCCGGATCTCCATAGTCGGCAGGTGTACAAGGCCGGTACTGGCCTGACGCTCCGCCGAACTCCGGCCCCGGCTGTGCTGACCTCGCCTGGTTGGCCGACGGAAGCCAAGGGGCCTGTGCTAAGAGGTCCGTGGGGAGACCCATCAGCAGCAAAATGGACAAGATCAGCCCATGCTTTCGGCTCAAAGACGGCTTCCTGTGTCGACAATCCATTTCCGTATGTAGATCATTCTCGCCGCACAGAATAGAAATTCCTAGCTGTGTGGCCGGCGGCATCGCGCTTTTTACAACCGTTTTACAACGTTCGAGATTACTTCTGCTTTCGACACACTCCATAGCTCCGTCTAAGTTACTCGCCCTCGCGGAGTCTAGCTGCCAATGCATTCTAAGAACCAGCAACCTTGCACTATGGCGTTTGTTCAGCTTCCACTGTTCGCAACTTATTTACAACTTGGCAACAGGGCACCGAGACCGGCTCTCTATACTAAGTGCTTCTGAGACTTTCGTGCGCAAGGTGCTATGTGGAACATCCGCAACCATCGCCGCTATCTGGCCCGCTCGGCGTTTGGAATGGCTTCCATTTTGCTGAGCGTGGCATCTCTTGTCGCGTCTGGGCGTGACACCATAACACCGGCGGCCGGTCCAGTTTACGTCCCACTTGATAGTTGGATCTACCCGACGCTGAAAAGGCTGGCTGCTCTGGGTTACGCTCCGGACGAGGAGAGTCTTGCTGCGCCCTGGACTCGGTCGGAGTGCTTGGTTCTTGTCGAAGAAGCGGAGGACATCGCGTCTCGGCACAGCACCAAGATTCTGGAAGGAGCAACGAACGATGAGGCGCAAAGGCTGATCGCTAGCTTAAAGAGTGAATTCGCCAATGAAACCAAGGGGGGCTCTCAAGCCCGAATCGAATCTATCTATACACGCAGCCTTCAGATATTCGGATCGCCCTTGCAGGACAGCTACCACTTTGGCCAGACGATTGTGAATGATTATGGGAGGCGCTATGAGACAGGCACAAACGCGGTGGCTGGCTTCTCGGGTTTCGGGACGCTGGGACGTTTCTCTGGGTACTTTCGCGGAGAGTACCTGGAATCGGGCGGCAGGGCACCCTATGACCAGGGCGTACGGGACCTGGTGGGCACTCTCGACGGCGTTCCGGCTCAACCCGCCACGAGAAGCGCGTCGGTTAGCAAGTTCCATCCGTTGGAAATGTATGTAGGTGCGCATCTCGGCGGCTTCAACTTCACCTTCGGCAAACAGAGTATGTGGTGGGGGCCTGGCGAAGACAGCGCCTTGAACTTCAGCAACAACGCCGAACCGTTTTATGCGCTACGCATCGCTCAGCAAACACCCTTAGTCCTGCCCGGCCCTCTTCGGTTTCTCGGCCATATCCGCACACAAATGCTCATCGGAAAGTTGTCTGGGCACTTATATCCTCCGCGGCCTTTCATCAACGCCGAGAAGATTACCTTCCAACTAACTAAGGACCTGGAACTGGGCTTTACACGCAGCGCAATTTTTGGCGGAGTTGGGCATCCACTAACTCTCTCGAGCATTTCGCAAAGCTTTTTCAGCACATCGAGTACCGGCGGAACGACCTTTGGTTCTTCTAATGATCCCGGCGATCGGCGCAGCGGATTCGACTTTCTCTGGCGCGTACCGGGCCTCAGACGCTTGCTGACGATTTACTCGGATTCACTGGCGGACGACGAACCAAATCCTTTGGACAGCCCGCGACGGTCAGCCTGGGCGCCTGGCATCTATCTCACGCAATTGCCTGGATTGCGCCGAATGGATCTACGATTCGAGACTTATTCAACGTGGTTATATCGTGGGGACCAAGGCGGAATGTTCTTCTACTGGAACGATCAGTATCGTGATGCTTATACGAACAATGGCCACCTGCTGGGGAGCTGGGTCGGTCGCGATGCGCGTGCGTACAAAACTTCATCCACCTACTGGTGGTCGGCTCAAAATAGAATTGTGGTTGCCTTCCGGCAAACAAAGACCGGCGGCATGTTCTTGCCCGGCGGAGGGACCCAGACCGACGTTTCTCTCAACGGTCAATGGCAGCTACGGCCCGACGTGGCTGGAAGTCTATTCGTACAATTCGAACGATACCTCATTCCAGCCTTAGGCGCTGCCAAAAGGGATTTTTCGCTTGGGTTCCAAATCACATTTTTTCCAAAGGGCTTCGGCTTTAATCGTTAACCGCCGCAACTTAGCCCAATCGCTACTCTTCCATCGCGCGCTTGCAGGCAGAGCAACGCTCACGACATGTTTGCGACGCCGGTAAACGAGAGCGGCGATCGTGCGGCCGCGAATGACGTCAAGGTTAGCTAGCATACTTCGCGGCTGCTTGTGCAGCGACTCTCTTCCTTGTTTATCGGGCGTGAGTCGCCCTTCATGTCGCCAGTTGGCAAACGACTGCCAGCAGAAAGAAACTCAAACCTAGTCGTTTTTAGCCTGATTTACCG
>JAOAPP010000615.1 GCA_025462985.1 Bryobacterales bacterium
TTGGCCGGAAGATTTGGCTCGATCGGACGGAGCGCACGGCGCATGTCGGCTGCCAATGCTGCATTCGGCCTGTCACTTCGAACCACCAGGTCATCGGCAGAGTAGTCACCGCTTTGCCTCATCGGGATGTACATCTCGGCCCCCGAGCGCTCTTCCAACGTCAGATGCCGGACGTCTCGGACGACTCCCACCACCTCCCGATCCCTATCGCTCTGGAGGATCTTGCCAAGAGGATTTTCATTTGGCCAAAGGTTTCGAGCGAGCGTCTCGTTGATGAGGATGACCGGCTTGGAGGCCGGGCCGTCACGCTCAGTGAGGTCTCGGCCGGCTACCAGCGAAATCCCCATGGCTTCGATGTAGCCCTCGGTGACAATGCGTACAAAAGCCTCCGGGTAGTTTTCACGCCGATAGAAGTGGCCTTTCGCCCCGGCGCCCCAGGTTCGATTTGTTCCTAGCGGCAGAGCATCGGTTAGCCCGGCCGCTTGCACCCCGGGCACGGTTTTCGCGAGGCGAATGGCTTCACTGAAGTACGCGTTCCGTTGTTCGGGCTTTGAATATCGTGTACTCGGGTCCACCCGCAGAGCCGCCGCCTTGTCGGGTTGGAATCCGAGGTCTACATCCAGGACGCGCAGAAAACTCCGTCCCAGCAGTCCGGCGCCTACCAGCAATACGCATGCAAAAGCGATTTCACAGACAACTAGGGCACTCCGAATCGTGGAGTGCCGCTTGCTCCCGCTGCTTCCACGGCTCATGTCTTTGAGCGCATTGTCCACCGAGGGCTGCACCTGAAGTGCCGGAATCAGGCCAAACACCAGACCGGTCACTACGGCCAGCGCTAACGTAAAGCCGAGCGCGGCCGTATCAGTTTCCATACCGCTCATCAAAGGGAGGCTCATCGACCCTGAATGAGCAAGGAGCCGGGTTCCCGCAATGGCGAGCGATGCGCCCAGTACCGCCCCGCCGCCCGCCAGCAGCAGACTTTCTGTCAGCGCCTGACGAATCAACCTTCCCCGCCGTGCTCCGAGCGCCGCGCGAATTGCCAATTCCTTTTGCCTGGCGGCACTGCGCGCCAGCAGCAGGTTCGAGATGTTCGCACAAACGATCAGCATCACCATCGCCACCGCGCCAGCAAGCACCATCAGAGCAGGCCGCAAGCGACCGCTCACTCGCTCTTTCAATGTTTGGACACGCGGCGCAAAATCATTTCGTTCGCGATGTGCCTTGGAGATGCGAGCGCTCAGGATCCGCAGATCCTGCAAAGCCGACCCAATACTCACGCCCTGTTTCAGACGGCCAATTATCGCGAGAGTATTTCCGTACCGATTCGTCTCAGGCGACAGGGGAAACGGAAAGAAAATATCGGCCTTGGTGCCCGGAGCGAAAACAGACGGGAAATCAAACGTAGAAGGCAGTACGCCGATGACGGTATAGATCTGCTCATTGAGTACCATCGTGTGTCCGAGAACGTGTGGATCACCGGCGAAGCGACGTCTCCAGAATCCATCACTTAGCAGAACGCGTTTGGGAGCATTCCAGTTACTCTCTTCGATCGTGAAGGTCCGGCCCAATTGCGGGTGCACGCCGAGAAGTGGAAAGAAATTCTGTGTGACCGGCACTCCCGTCAAGCGTTCCGCTTCCCCGTGTCCGGTGAATTTGTTGTCCCCCACTCCATAGAAAGCGAAATATCCCGCCATGTCGGTGAGCGAGTGATTCATCCGGCGCAGATCCAGAAAATGATCCACTTGCGCCGTTGCTCCCGACAAACCACCGTCGCCGTCGTTGGCAATCCAGAGAAGCCGGGCCGGATCATGGAACGGCAAAGGTCGTATCAGGAGCGTATTCACCACGCTGAACACAATGGAACTGGCCGCAATGCCGAGAGCCACAATCAGCACCGCGAAAACGGTGAAGCTGATGTCCCGCCGCAGGGTTCGCACGGCGTATTTCAGATCCTGCGCCAGGTCTTCCAGGATTGGCAGGCCACGGGACTCGCGATGCAATTCCCTGGCCTGTTCCCATCCTCCCAGTCTCAACATCGCTTGCCTGCGAGCCTCATCGGGAGCCATTCCACGGGACACGAACTCTTCAGTTGCCAGATCGATGTGTGCTGCCAGTTCTCCAGAGAAATCGTCGTCCAGTTTCGCCGACCGAAAGAAGGCACGGAAACGGTTCCACGCTTCCTGCAGGTTTTGTATCATCGCCCTTCTCCCTCTGCCGGGGTTGCGAAGACGCGCCCCATCACTTCAGAAAGGCGCCGCCACTGTTCAGTCTCCGCCGCCAGTTGCTTGCGACCCTTGCGCGTGATGGAATAAAACTTCGCTTTGCGATTGTTCTCTGAAACCCCCCACTTAGCGGATATCCATCCCCGCTGCTGCAGTCGTACCAAGGCCGCGTAAATGGTTCCCTGATTCAGCATCACAGCATTTCCGCTCACCTGCTCAATGCGGCGCGCGATCCCGTATCCGTGCAGATCCCCCATGCTCGTCAGCGTTTGAAGAACCATTACGTCCAGCGTTCCCTGCAGTAAATCGAGTTTAGAGTCCTGTGGCATCGCCACATTAGTATGCCACAACTCCTGTGGTTGTACCACAGGTATTACCGGGACATGTCTTGTCGCAGTTGGGAAGCGGGAGAATTTCGAATGAAGAGCCAGCCAAGTGTCGGGAAAAACACTCCTGAGGCAAGAAAGACCATGTCCCACAGCAGAAACCTAGCCGGATCGTTTTGGTAGACGTGGTGAACCTGCAGAAGTTCATGGTCGACAAGCCCCTCGACCAGATTGAAGACACCCCACCCGATCCACAGAGCGCCGAAATACGTTCTTCCCGATAGAGGCACATCTGGACGAGCGAGCACGCGCCACAGCATCCAGAGCGCTATCAGAGTTGCGAGGTAGCAAAACACATGAAACAGTCCGTCCCAGAACATATTGATCTCTTCATTGACGAGTGTCGTTCGGGGCACCCAATTCGACAGCATGTTATGAACCTGAAGCAATTCATGGAACACAATCCCATCGAAGAAGCCACCAAGCCCGATTCCCATGAGCGTACCGGCGGCAATCAACGGCCGCAAATTATGATTCGTCCGGTCCATCGCTGGTTTTACTTGCCCCTGCGCGGCTTGCCGAAGTGTATGAATCCCACCACACCGGCAAACACCGGAAAAGGCAAGAGAGTCACCAGCAGATTCCATCCAAAGCTGCCGTTGAAGATGCCCGCCCGGACTTGCTCACCTGTTTGCGTGTGGCATAGCGGGCAGCCATAGGCAACGGGTGTAAGAAGAAGCGCAACCCCTCTGCCAAGCCGCAAAACAGTCCAGAGCGCACGTCTCATCTTGAATTCTCGGGACGGCATATGTCTCCGCTGATTCTGGATAGTCAGTCTACAGGTTAGGCCTGCGGTAAACAACTGATAACCTCACCAGTAATTCAATCCGCAAGGTTCCCCCGGCTAAGCGTGCCGGAACCAACAGCAACCGGAGTTCCTGGACCCGATCAGTGCGGTGGAGCACCCGACAGCATTGGCCGTTAGCTAGTTTGAAAAGAGATGCGACCGCGACCGTCCGTTCTAAGGAGCTTTGATTCAGGTATGCGCTTGTTTCGAACGAGTTCGTCGTTTCGGTGAGAATCTAACTCTGGTTACAATTCGCCTATGGATAAGGCCGCAGAACAGGACCCGCGAGTTTACTTCGCAGCTGAGAGAACGTTCCTCGCTTGGCTACGGACAGGACTCGGTCTGATCGGCATGGGCTTCGCCGTAAGTCGCTTCGGCCTATTCCTCCGTCAAATGAGTGCCAGCAGGTCCGATGTGCCCGCCCCCACTCTGGGTCTTACATTATGGTCCGGCGTTGCGCTGGTTGGCTTGGGCGTACTCGTAAACATCAGCGCTGTGGTGAGCCATTTCCATTTGGTGCGCCAATTGAGTTCTGGGACGTGGATACCGGGACGGGTCTCGACCCAGGCGGTCGTGCTTGGAGTTCTTCTCGCTGGTGTCGGCCTGGCCATGGCGGCATATCTGGCTCTTGTGCAATAGCAACATTCTGGAAATTGGCGCAGTTCGCCATTGAAGCGAAACGGCTCAAGATCGGTTGTGTGCCGGGCAACTACACGCGATTACATATGCGCGCCCGTCGACGATAGACAATCACGTTAGTACCGAAGGGCGCGATGACTCTAAATCCGAATACTCCTGGCGTCGCAGAGGCGCCGCAGGCGTTCTGTGAAACCGAAGATATCTCTGTCCGAAACCGGGTGATCGGCGTCTGGACGTTGATGACCCTTGAAGCTACACTCGAAGGAAAATGTACTTTGCCCGCATGGATAGGAACAGAGCAGAAGAGGCAATGTGAGTTCGTCGGTAGCCAACTGGTGCTTCGGTTCGGGCCCAACAAACTCGTCTGGGAACACCTGCCGGACTGAAATGCTACGACCCCAAGAACTCCGCGATTCTGGGCGGCCAACTTCCACATAGTGGGCTGTCCGGGAGATCACCTGGTGTGGTGGCATAATCAAGGCGAGTCGCTTCCTGCGTAGTAGTCGAC
>JAOAPP010000453.1 GCA_025462985.1 Bryobacterales bacterium
AAGGCGTCGCTGTTGGGCAAGCTCGCTCTGTACGACAGCGACGGCTTCGTGCGCGTGCTGGCCGAACCGCGGCTGGTGCTGCAGTCTGGTGAACTGGCGTCGGTGAAGCTCAATACAACCAAGCATGTGCTGACGACGGGGGTCAATTCACCCGGCACCATCAAAGAGATACCGACCGGCATCACGCTGCAGATCACACCAACGGTTCTGGGTAACGGGAAGGTGCGGATGAAACTCGAACTGAGCCAAAGCGAATTCACCGCAACCAGCGAAACCAACGTGGTGGCTTCCACCGTCGAGAACAAGGTCGTCACGTCGGTCATTGCGCAGGACGGCGAAATGGTGTCTATCGGTGGCATCCTGTCGCGCCGTGACGAGCGCAGCGGCTCCGGAATCCCCGGCCTGCGCGATATCCCTGGGGCAGGATATGCATTTGGGACTCGCGGGGGTGATGCATCGCGAAGCCGCATCGAATTCATGATTCGCCCAACGGTGGAGCGTGCACCCCAGCGCCTTCGCGCCATCCGTGACAACGTCGACAAGACCAACTTGGTTTTGGAGCGGGAGCTGCGTCCTTGATGAACGGCTGGGAATAGTGCTTCTGGCGGAGAGGGCGGCTACCGAGATAGCGCGTCACAACGCGCCATGACATGCCACAAGCCCGCCGCCATCAAGGGATGCGTGGGTCCAGTCGTGTCACCGCAGAGCACCACACGTCACTGCATCGCAACGAAAATGATGGGTGGGACGATGGGTGAGCCGAAACCAGAACTCCAACCTGTGGCGATCAAGCGTTAAATGTATTCCGGTTTGGCGCCAGTCACTTCCCGGTGAATTTGACTTCGTACGGCAAAACGCCGTACAATAGTGTTGTCGTTGATAGCGTGACTGTAGGAGATTACCGATGGGTCAGAATGACTCCCGCCGTTCGCCAAAACGCGCGAAGACCGGGGTGAAGCAGAGCTCACGGGCGGGAAGTCGGCCGCCTACTCTCGCCAAGGCCGCTGCGGCAGTGAAGAGCGCGCGACTCGAGGCGCGGATCACGCTGGAACTCCGCGCGCTGATCCAGCGTGCCGCCGATCTCGATGGCCGCAAGGTGAGCGAATTCGTCACCGACGCACTCCAGCACGCTGCCCAGCACGCCATTGCTGAAGCGCAAGTGTGGCGCCTATCGATTGCCGATCAAGAACTATTCGCCAAGGCACTACTCTCGCCACCCAAACCCGTACCAGCGCTGCGCCGCGCCTTTTCGCGCCACCAGAAACTGGTGGAATAGCCCATGCCCGTTCGGTTCGACATCGAGCGGCTCGGTGCCGAACATGATCGTTCCGGTTTCGACTGCGGTTCCGAGCCGCTCAATCGGTACTTTACGCAGCAGGTCACGCAGGACGTCCGCCGGCGGGTGGCGGCGTGCTTCGTGGCGGTAACGGCCGCTGGCGCCATCGCGGGCTACTACACGCTCGCCTCGGCAAGCGTGCCGCTCGCCGATCTGCCGCCGGACACGGCCGGAAAGCTGCCCCGGTACCCGTCGATTCCTGCGGTGCGCATGGGACGCCTAGCCGTCGATAGGCAATTCAAGGGACAAGGATTGGGCGCCGCCTTGCTGGCGGACGCATTAACGAAGGCGCTAAGCTCGGACATTGCTGCGTTCGCGCTGATCGTTGACGCGAAGGACGACGCTGCCGCAACGTTTTATCGTCACCACGGATTCATCGCATCCAGCGGAGATCCCCGGGGCCTGTTTTTGCCGCTGGCGACCGCGAAAGCGCTGCAGCGCGCCTGAAGCGCTCGCGAGGACGTCGGGGGTATCGACAGGTGATGACCTTCCCATCGAACAGACGAGATTGATTCGCAATGCGCCCACAAGACGACCGGCAGGTGGCACTCGAGCTGCTGCGCACGGGCGCAGTTGTCCCGGTTACGATCATCGCGCAGGAGGTAATCCCGGGCAGTGACGACGGCGAATTCGGGCTGCGGCTGGAGCTTTCTTTCGAAGACGAGGACAGTCCCGAGGAAGATCGCGACGATGTGGCCGAATGGGGAGCACTGGGCTTCCTGTTCGCTGTGGGCCTGCTGTCGTTCGCCGACGCGCGGCGGCGCGGCCTTTCCGAAACTGACTTCGACTCGGACGACGAGTTCCAGCTCGCCGATCTCGTCGCTGCGCTCAGGTTCCGTCGTGGAGAACTCCACCTGGACACCGACTATGTCCGCGGCCGGCGCATGAAAACGCGCGCGGTTGTGCGCGCGGATGGCACGGGCGTGGTTGAAACGCGAGGACGCGGGAAAGCGGCGCTCAACTGGCTGGCCCGCCTCAACGGTGACAAACCTCTGCGAGCCGTGGAATGATTCCAGCGTTTGAGGTGAGCACGCGCCAGAGCGAGAGAGCGGGGTTAAGACCGCATTTGAAGAAGAAGTCGCCCTCGCCAGAGACGGATTGCCAACCATCGAATCGGACGAGAGATTGAAAATCACATGGAGTCACTGGCAACAGGATCGGCGGTGACACCGAATGCGGCGCCAATAGTCGCGGCATTGAGCGGACTATACTTCACCGGATCGCATTGATCCGAGGCCTCCTCCATATTCGGCCAGGCTAATTTCGCCCGTAGAGGTTTGATAGCAAGGGGTAATCGTCATGAATACAATCCGGCGCACTCGCAATGCGATTTCCGATTTCCAGGATCCCAGGAAAGCGTTCCGATTTCCTGCTCTTTGCGCACTACTGGCGTTCGGGTGGTTTTGCGGCAGCGTCGAGGCGCAATTGCCGCAGAAGATCAACTACCAGGGCTTCCTGTCGAGCCCATCTACCGGCCCGATCACCACGCTGCCGGCGTCGCCGCTGTCAATGACATTCAAGCTCTTCGACGTGGCGACGGGCGGTGCAGCACTCTGGACCGAAACGCAATCGGTCACCGTTACGCCCGGCGTTTTCAACGTGCAGCTCAACACCGCGATCAACGTTCCCGCGCTCGCGTTCGACAAGCCCTATTTCCTCGAGACCACCATCGGTACCGGGCCCAGCGCTGAAATCCTCAATCCACGCCAGCCGCTTGCATCCAGCCCCTATGCATTGCGTGCGGCGACGGCTGATGCCGCTACGACGGCCGGCACGATCTCGGGCTCGATCATCGGCTCGCAGGTCACGGGCGTGATCAACAGCGGGACGCTGCCGGCCGCCAACCTGACCGGGACCATTGGCACTGCGCAGATCGCCGACAATGCGGTGACACAGGCAAAACTCTCACCCGTTTCGGGAGCGGTACCTGGCCGCGTGCTCGGCACGGATGGCAGCAATCTGCAGTGGCAGACCGCGAGCGCCGGAACGGTGACCAGCGTGGGGACCGACAGTGGCCTGACCGGCGGCCCGATCACCGGCAGCGGCACGATCAGCCTCGCTACGACACAACTGCTGCCTGCCATCGCATGCTCCACCAACCAAATTGTCAAATGGAATGGCAGTGCCTGGGTGTGCGCGACCGCCAGTCTCGTGGGTGCCGATAGTGCCTTCGACATCACTCTTGGCGCGATCGCTGCCCTCTCGTGCACTAC
>JAOAPP010000641.1 GCA_025462985.1 Bryobacterales bacterium
TAGCGGATTTCCTTTGCCGGTCGCTCAATTACAACCGAAAGACTACGTCAGGACAGTCGAGCTAGCCCATGCGCGGTACTCGGAAGCGGAATCGCTTGAGTACACGCGGTGGCTGGCTACCCATCACTACGAGAACTTTCAGGTAGTCAGCTTCCTGCTGCCCAAAGCACTGCACCAGGATTTCTACAACGTTTATGCATTTTGCCGATGGGCGGACGATCTGGGGGACGAGATCGACGATGCGCAGGAAAGCCTGAGCCTGCTTGCCTGGTGGCGCGAAGAGCTCCGGGCAATGTACAGCGGCCAAGCGGCGCATCCGGTGTTCGTCGCGTTGAAGACGACTGTAGAATGCCATGAGATCCCGATAGAGCCTTTCGACCGTTTGATCCGGGCCTTCGAACAGGATCAGACTGTAACGCGGTATCCCGGCTTCGACGACGTGTTCGGCTATTGCGTGAACTCCGCGAATCCAGTGGGCCATCTGGTGCTCTACTTGTGTGGATATCGCGACGTCGAGCGCCAGCGACTGTCCGATTTCACATGCACGGCCCTTCAACTTGCAAATTTCTGGCAGGACGTCACGGTCGATCTGCACAAGGATCGTGTCTACCTGCCGCTTCAACTCCTGGCAGAGCACAATTACACGGTGGAGGAGCTTTTTGCGCTGAGGTTCGACGGCCGTTTTGAGCGATTGATGCGGCAAGCGGTGGACGTCGCGGACGATCTCTTCCATAAAGGATTGCCGCTGATCGGGACAGTGAACCGACGGCTGGCGCTCGATCTTGAACTGTTCAGTCGCGGGGGAATGAAGATTCTCGATAAAATCAGAGCACAAGGTTACGACGTTCTGAAAAGCCGCCCTAAGGTGACAAAGGCGGAGAGAGTCGCCCTGATGCTTCGATGTCTACCGCGATTGCTCCCGTTCTAAACACCTCCTCCCTCCAGGAGTCATACGCTTATTGCCGTGACATAGCGCGGAAACGAGCCAAAAACTTCTACTATTCATTTCTTCTTCTGGAAAAGCCGCAGCGGGACGCAATGTGCGCCATCTATGCGTTCATGCGTGAATGCGACGACCTCAGTGACGAGCCGGCCGCCGAAAGAAAAGCCAGCCTTCACGAGACAATCGCCCGCTGGCGCGTCCAGACGGAGCACGCATTAAACGGCGAGGTTGCGGGCAGCCCTATCTGGCCGGCATTTCACGACACCGTAAAGCGCTATGCCATCCCGCATCGCTTCTTCCACGAGATGATCGACGGGGTCACGTCCGATCTGGATCCGCGCGAAATTTGCACGTTCGCAGAGTTGTACAAATACTGCTATCAAGTTGCCTCGGTCGTGGGCTTGACGATCGTCCACATTTTTGGCTTCAATTCCCCGCGCGCGCTGCTTCTGGCTGAGAAGTGCGGAATCGCTTTCCAGCTGACGAACATTCTTCGCGATGTGCGGGAGGATGCGCAGCTCGGGCGTGTTTATCTGCCGACAGACGATCTCAATCGCTTCGGCATATCGCGCCAACAACTTGAATCAGGAACGGAGAATGAGACGTTTAGGGACTTCATGCGATTCGAGGCCCAGAGGGCACGGACCTATTACGACGAATCAGCGCCTCTTGCAGGCCTGATCGACCCCAAGAGCCGTGCCTCGCTGTGGGCACTTCGAACCATTTACATGCAGCTTCTTTCGAATCTGGAGCAGTCCGGCTTTTCGGTTCTGAGCCGCCGCATCAACGTGCCGACGCGCAGCAAGATCCTCATCCTCTTACGGGCCTTCTTAAGACGCCCTCAGTGAATGGCTTCGAGCGCCGGTTTCACCCACGAGAAAAGAAACTTACCGATCGTGGGGAAATGGGTGCCTGCCAGAACCAGCACCGGCATCGCACCATACGAGACTGCGTGAACGAAGAAATGCCGGTCCAGTTTACCTTCCTGCGTGCCAGTGATGCGGCTCAAGATGGCATCGCGGTCAGCCTGCGCGAATACGGTGATGATTCCGCTCGTCAGCAGCACAAACACGAGCACCAAAATCCAGTCGATAATTGTGCGCGATCTGAAATCGTAGGAGTTCAACGCGATCGCCAGCAGCAGAAATCCCAGACTCAGAAAGCCAACCAGGTTATCCAGGTGCCAGAGCACGTAATTGATGAACGCGAGGAATCGAAATGCGATGAGCTCTCCGCAGATGGTTGCAGGCTCTTCCTTTCGATACTTGTCTTCGGGGACTCGGAGCGCGTCCTTGGTATTTTCTCGTCGGGAAAGTTCTTCATTAAGCTCGTACCCACCCTCGGTCCATTTCTTCGATTCGAGTTGGTGGGCCGCTGCCGTCGCGATGTCCGACAGATCTTTCTCCACGGAACGGTACAGGTCATGAGGAAGGCGACGCCGGGACGCGGAAATCCGGAGCAATACTTTCACCTTACACTGGAATGCGTCGATACCCGACCTGATAAGGTCCCTCAGTTCCGGCGGAGTATCGTCGTGATTTTGGAGCGCCAGAATGCATTCCAAAGAACGGGTAATCGCCACGTGAGTCCTCTTCTTCCCGCCGCCTTGCCAGACAGGGGACCATACGTAGTCTCGGGGCAATAGGCTAAAGACGGTCCTTAGCGGGTGGCGTTCAAGCTGCTGCAGAAACTCGCTGAACGCTGCCCAGATAAGCAGGACTCGTATCCAAACAAGTAAGAGAAGGAATCCTGAGAGAACTGAGCCATAGATGACAAGCCCTTCCACATACGAGATCTCCAGCGTCTGGTGACTGTGGTTGTGCCAGACACGGTAAAGGAAGATTGCGAAGGCGATCAGCGCAAAAGCATGTATGGAGTGGAACGTGAGGCGGCTGGTGCGCCGCTTGGTCTCTGCCACCGTGAGCCTCAGGCGCGGGCAAAACACATCCTTTGGAAAGTTAGGCAGGGTCGGGCAATGGTCTTCATAGTAGGCGATTCGTTTGAGATGAACGAATGAGAGACTTGCCAGCACAGCCATCAGCAGGCTGAGAGGAACAAGCGGAGAAACGCCGCTTGTCAGGTCCAGAGCACGGCACGCAGTCAGGAAATAGACCGGCTCGTACCGACTTTGAACGAGAAAGAGAACGAAAGCAGCAATAATTGCGCAGATTGTCGCTCCGGCCGCCGTGGTCACGCACCATCGCGGAGTAAATAACCTGCTGAGTTCCGAAAGGGAGAGTCCTGCACCCCTTCGACGCTCGCCAGACGCGCTCGATTGCCACAGATCCCAAACTGGACAGGCAGTGGCCGCGACGGCAGCGCCAAGTATGAAGCTCCCCAGACAAAACAGTCGCCACAGGCGACTGAGGATGAGGCCCTGAAGTTGAAGCCGCCCTGAAAACAGAAACA
This sequence comes from Bryobacterales bacterium, assembly GCA_025462985.1. GTDB lineage: Bacteria > Acidobacteriota > Terriglobia > Bryobacterales > Bryobacteraceae > Bog-105. The sequence continues at coordinate 3,353 of JAOAPP010000641.1, forward strand.
CGAAAGACAGTGCCAGCATTGCCAGCGAGCAGGAGAACCCAGTGAGCGCAGCAGGACGCCCAGGTGAGAACAAACCGCGAAGACTCCAGCGGCGGCGCGGGTAAAATTCGCCCCGCCGCCTCGCACCTGTAAGGAGAAACGCAACGCCTTCCGCCATTGCCCCGCAACAGAAAAGCAGAAATGAGAAGATCTTCCAATGCGGGAGAGCCGGGTCTGCGGCAAGGTTCTGAAATATGATCTGTCCCGGAACCAGGACCCAGACAAGCGCGACGGTGGAGAGACATGCGCCGATCGCCCCGAGGTAGAAGGCTCGAGAAGCTGCTGCCGGCTCGTTTGGTTTCACGGCAAACAGCGCGAGGGTGCGCTCTCCGTTCGGGGCGGCGGCTAATACGGCCCAACAAAAGAGCAGGCACGCAGCAAGCGCGATCAGAAAACAATAGCCCCAGCTGTCCCAGTATTCCGGCAAGAAGCGAGGGTCGCCCGGCTTCGGCGTTATCGTCAGTTCTTCCTCGGGCGCAGGCAGCATCGCAACGGGCTCGAAACCGCTCCTGCCCGCTACAGTCAGCCAAAGGGGCAGATGGGAGCTATTTGTGATTGCTTCAAACGGGTCGCGAAGGTCCGGATAGGTCAGCTTCTCCAGAGCCGGGTTCATTGCCCCCGGGCCGAGCGTGGCAAGCGAATCGAGGACCGCGTTGTATGTTCCCTCAAACGTCTGACTTGGGAACACATGCAGAATTCCCCGCGAACCTGACCAAAGCTGGCTAATCGGGAAGAGTGGATATGTGCTCACGCCCAGAATACCTTCGTAGTCGCTGCTGTCCGAGCCGTGTTCGAGCAGCAGGTCGGGATCGAGCGTGAATAGCCGAACGTTCGGGCAGGCC
>JAOAPP010000643.1 GCA_025462985.1 Bryobacterales bacterium
TCTAGTGCCCGGATTCTAGTCTTCGAGAGCTTCGCGCAAGCGGAAGCCGGCGGCGGCCAGACGTTTTTCCGCTTCCTCGCGGCTGAGCATTCTCTTGTGCATCAGAACTGCAGTGCGGACTGAGCCACCTTCGTCGAGCAGGCGGGCGGCTTCGTCGTAGGAAACCTCAGCAATGCTCGAGATAATACGGCGCGCACGATCCGTCAGTTTCTCGTTGGTGGGCTGAACGTTGACCATGAGATTACCGTAGACATAGCCAAGGCGGACCATGACGCCGGTACTGAGCATGTTCAGGACGAGCTTGGTGGCGGTTCCGGCTCGGAGCCGCGTGGAGCCAGTTACGATTTCGGGGCCCGCGAGCGGTGTGATGGCGATCTCGGCGGCAGCAGCAACCTCCGAGTTTGGAGTGCAGCTCAGGCCGACGGTCAGAGCGCCGAGCGAGCGCGCGTAAGCCAAGGCTCCGAGAACGTAGGGGGTCCGCCCACTGGCGGCGATGCCGACAAGTGCGTCCTCGGCTTTGAATGCGTGCGCGCGGAGGTCTTGGGCTCCCTGCTCGGGATCGTCTTCGGCCTTTTCAACTGATTTGCGCAGGGCCGTGTCTCCTCCTGCTATGAGTCCCTGAACGAGATCGGGCGGAGTGTTAAACGTAGGGGGGCATTCGGAGGCATCGAGGACGCCCAACCGGCCGGAAGTTCCGGCGCCGGTATAGAAGAGACGGCCGCCTTGCCTGAGCCGTTCGGCAATGGCGTCGACCGCCGCCGCGATCTGGGGCAACTCTCGCTGGACGGACAGGGCAACCTCCTGGTCGGCCGCATTGATGATGGCGAGCATCTCAAGCGTGGGGAGGTCGTCAATAGAGCGGGAAGCCGGATTTTGGGCCTCCGTGAGCAGGTCGTGGCGCATTCGCCTCAAAATAGCAAAGGCCGGAGAATCTGAAGACTCTCCGGCCCTTATGGGAAGATCTTTGAAGCCGCCGTTAAACGCTGAATGAGCTGCCGCAGCCGCAGGTGGATTTCACTTGCGGATTGTTGAACTTAAAGCCGGACCCTTCCATCGTCTCGACGTAGTCCACTTCGGCGCCGTCCAGGTACAGCAGGCTGGCCTGATCCACAAACACCTTGAGGGGACCGAAACTGTATGTTTTGTCCAACATGTTCGGCGTGTTCTCGAAAGCCATCGAGTAGCTGAAGCCGGAGCAACCGCCGCCCACCACGGAAATCCGCAGACCGGCCGGCTTGGGTTCCTGCATGTTCAAGATTTCATTGACCTTGGTGACTGCGGTCTCGGTTAGCTGAATCATTTATTCTCCTTGCAAATGACGGTCGTGACTACCAGTTTACAACCGATTCCGTTGGTTTGATGCACTTGGCGCGGATATTGGTGCGACCCGGTATTCCGGGCGCTTCTGGTCTGGGATATTGTTTGGGATACTGTTAAAGACTGATAGCACAGCGGCATTGGTGAAACCTGCCGAGGTCCAGTCACGTCGGGTGCCTTGTATGAGCAGCAGCCTGTCGGCTTCTTTACCCTTCCCGGCCACTACCGGAGAGGCAACTCCGGCAAGAGTCAAATTGGATCATCGAACGAGTGAGGAAGCTGTCCTGGTTCGGCGGGTGCAGGCCCAGGACGAGATGGCCTTCCGCGAGATCGTGGATCGCTACCAGGCCAAGGTCTTTTCGATCATCTACGGCATCCTTCGGAACCGGAACGACGCCGAGGACATTGCACAGCAGGTTTTCTTCAAGATTTATTTTTCGATCAAAAACTTCGATTTCCGAAGCTCCTTGCTGACATGGATCTACAAGATCACCGTAAATGAATGCTACGACTACCTGCGGAAGAAGCGGGTTCGTAAGCTGGTGTACGAGAGCGAGTTTTCGGCGGAGGATTCCCTGCGGCTGGAGAATTCGGAGCCGGCGACGGACCAGGCGCCGGGCGTGGATCAGCAACTGGCGCAGCATGACCTGATCCTGAAGCTGCTGTCGAAAGTTTCAGAGGAGGATCGGTCGCTGATTCTCCTGAAAGAAGTGGAGGGGCATTCGGTGGAGGAGCTGGCCGGAATGACCGGGATGAACGAGAACACTATCAAAGTAAAGCTGTTCCGAGCCCGGCAGAAGCTGGTCAAAGCGGCAGAGAGGCTGGGGCGAGCACCTCTGACGCCGCCAGTACTCTAGGCCTTTTCCAATTAGGGCTTAGATTGTAAAGTTGTTTGCAAAGCGGACTTAAGATCCGATAAGGCAGTTGGGGTTCTTTTGAGGGAAATATGCACGGGTCGATACGGGATCGGTTAGAGGATCTGCTGGGGGCAGAACAGTCAACCGGACACGGTGGCGGGTCGGATCATTTGTCGTCCTGCCTGTCGTGCTCGACGGAATTGGAAAAGATGAGGGCTCAATCAGAGATGCTGCGGCTGCTGCGTTCTCCGGAAGAGGTGGAGCCCACGGCCGGATTTTATGCTCGAGTGCTTCAGCGGATTGAGGAGCGGGCAAAGGAATCGATCTGGTCCGCGTTCATCTATTCGCGATTTGCGAACAGGCTCGTGTATGCCTCACTGACGGTGGCACTGGCGCTGGGTTCCTATGTGATTGCGGAGGAGAGCCGGGATGGACACCTGGGGACGCACAGCATAGTGGCTGATAACGCCCACGCGGGCGCTCCGGTTTTCGGAGATCAGGGCCAGCAGCGGGATGCTGTCTTAGAGAACTTCGCGGCGTACTGAGGGTATCGATATCACTTTCACTGCGACATCGCGAATGAGACCGGTGGCGCGCCGACAGGAAGAGAGCTGGTCGAACCCGAAGGTTTTAACCGCCTTCATCGTGCTGTTTGTTTGTGGTCTAGCGTGCGGCTCAGTGATCACTACCACGATTCTGCACTGGCGCATGCATAAGGTCGTTTCCGGTCAGATGGGGCTAAACCAGCTGAAGGAAAAGCTGCAGTTAAGCCAGCAGCAGGAACAAGTCGTAACAAAAGAGCTTGACGACTACGTCAAGTACTACCAGAACATTGAGGAGGAGCGGGAAGACGTAGCCGAACACGGCAAACGCCGCATTCTCTCCGTACTGAATCCGCAGCAAAAGAAGATTTTCCTGGAGATGTTCGGAGCGTCCGCGCTGCCCACCAAGGCCGATTCGCAGCAGTAGCTGTCAGGCTTGGGGCTTCTTTTCACAAATCGGTCCTCGCTCGGCAATGCGCTTCTCCAGGGCATCGAGCAGGCGCTTTTGAATCGCTTCGGGAACCGGTTTCGCTTCCATTCCCTTGAAGACCTTCAGAGTCTTTTCAGTGGTGTTGCAAATCACCCAACAATTCGGGCACTCATTGACGTGACGCTGCAATTCACTTCGGACTTCCGGATCGAGAGTTTCGTCCAGGTAATCTGTCAATTCCTGGAGGAACCGTTTACAGGTAAGCAAACGCGTCATCCCCCTTCCGTTTGAACAACCGGGTCAACTTCTCGCGCAATTGCAACCGGGCTCGTAGTAATCGGCTCTTAACCGCTGAGATCGATAAATCCAAGGCCTCTGCCGTCTCCTCGATAGACATTTCTTCGATGTCTCTCAGGATGAAAACGGTGCGGTAAGCTGGCTTCAAACTTTCGACGGCTTCCTCGAGGATGGAACCGAGTTCGTCGCGAGAATACTGCTGCTCCGGATTTTCATCCCAGACAGCGATCTCGCGAACAACTTCATCTTCTCCGGTATCGATTGGCTCATCGAGCGGAACGGTTCGGCTGGATCGCCTCTTTCGAAGCTTCATCAGCGCCTCATTCACTGCGATTCTGACGAGCCAGGTGTAGAACTTCGAATTCCCCTGGAAATCGCCCAGGTGCGTATAGGCCTTTAAAAAGGTCTCCTGCAGAACGTCCTCGGCGTCGTCATCGTTCTGCGTGATCTGCTTGGCCATGCGGAACACACGGCGGTCATAGTGCTTGACCAGATCCGAGAAGGCGGACATATCGCCAGCTTTGGCGCGTGCGACCAGAGGGGCCTCATCGAACGGACCGCTGACCGGCGGCTCGGCCGCGGGGTCGAGTTTACCGACGCTCACACTGTTGGGTGGGGGGGAGCTCACGTGGAAATAACTTCAGTCTAGCAGTCAGGGCGTGTTGGTCTGGTACGCTCGAATTTACTCAATTTTAAGAGCAGTTTGACGATTTCGCTGCCGGACGGCAGCCAAAAGGTCGTGCCTTCCGGGACGCGGCCGATCGATGTTGCGAATTCCATTAGTCCGAGGCTGGCATCCGATGCGATTGTGGCGCGGGTAGACGGGCAGCTATTCGATCTAACCCGACCGCTCGAGCTCGACTCTCGTCTGGACATTCTGACTACGAGAAGCCCGGAAGCGCGGCAAGTGTACCGGCATTCGACAGCACACCTGCTCGCCGCGGCAGTGCTGGAGCTGTTTCCGGAAACCAAACTCGGCATTGGACCGCCGACGGATACAGGGTTCTACTACGACTTCCAGAGGGACAAGAAGTTTACTCCAGAGGACCTCGAGAAGATCGAGGCGAAGATGCGCGAACTGCAGCAGCAGAATCTTCCGTTCGAGCGCAAGATGACGACGAAGGAGGAGGGCCTCCGGAAGTACAGCGACGATTGGATGAAGCGGGAGCTGATCGAGGAGCGGGCCGGCGATGTGTTTTCCGAGTACACGCTGGGTCCGGAGTTCATCGACTTCTGTCGTGGGCCGCATGTCCCCTCGAGCGAAAAGCTGAAAGCATTCAAGCTGCTCTCCATTGCGGGCGCCTACTGGAAGGGCAACGAGAAGAATCCGCAACTGCAGCGGATCTACGGAACCGCTTTCTTCACTAAGAAGGAGCTGGACGAATACCTGAACCGGCTCGAAGAAGCCAAACGGCGCGATCATCGCAAGCTAGGGCAGGAGCTGGACCTGTTCAGCATTCAGGAACTCGCCGGGCCTGGTTTGATCTTCTTCCATCCGAAAGGTGGAACCATTCGGAAGCTGCTCGAAGACTGGATGCGGGATCAGTATCAGAAGCGAGGTTACTCGCTGGTGTATACGCCGCATATCGCGCGCAGCGATTTGTGGGAGACGTCCGGGCATTACAACTTCTATTCCGAGAACATGTTCGACCGGATGGAGCTGGACGACGCCGAGTACCAGCTGAAGCCGATGAACTGCCCCTTTCACATCCTTATTTATCGGGACAGATTACGGAGCTATCGGGACCTGCCGGTGCGATTGGGCGAGTTGGGGACCGTGTACCGGTATGAGAGATCGGGCGTGATGCACGGCCTCCTGCGAGTGCGGGGTTTCACCCAGGACGATGCGCATATCTTCTGCACTCCGGAGCAGGTGGAAGACGAAGTGGTGAACTGCCTACAGTTCGCCATCGATACGCTCACGACATTTGGCTTCACGCAGTATGAAGCGGAGCTGTCCACATGGGACGCGGGCGTCAGCGGGAAATACGACGGCACCGCGGACCGGTGGGGCCTCGCCGAGAGCGCGCTGAAGAGAGCGACGGACCGGCTGGGGATGAAGGTGAAGATTTCACCGGATGAGGCCGCCTTCTACGGTCCGAAAATCGACGTGAAGCTGGTGGATGCAATTGGGCGTTTGTGGCAGCTTTCCACGGTTCAGTTCGACTTTATGCTGCCGCGCCGTTTCGGATTGGAGTATATCGCCGAGGACGGGAAATCGCATCAGCCGCTGATGGTGCATCGAGCGCTTTATGGATCGATTGAGCGGTTCTTTGGAATCCTGATTGAGCACTATGCGGGTGCGTTTCCGGTCTGGCTCGCTCCGGTGCAGGCCGTTGTCCTGCCGATTACGGATCGCCAGAATGAGTACGCAAAGCAGGTGCAGGACAAACTGATTGCGGCTGGGATTCGGGCCGAACTGGATGACCGGAGCGAGAAGGTGAACTTCAAGATTCGGGAGGCACAGTTGCAGAAAGTCCCGTACATGCTTGTGATCGGCGATCGGGAAGCGCAAGCCGGGCAGGTCTCGGTGCGGAACCGAAAGCAGGGGGACCAGGGCGTGAAAACGCTGGATCATTTCTTGAGCGAGCTGAGGGGGCTGATCGACAGCAAGGCCGTTAACGAGTAACGTTCCAGCGCGGCTCGAGAGCCGAACAGAAAAGGGCTCCTTCGCCGATATTTGTTGGCGAAGGAGCCATTTTTGTCGATATGATCCTGCGGGTTAGTAGGCCGGGCCGGGTTGAAGTTATCAGCGAAGGCCTTGCCGTTGGGAGTGCCGAGTCCAGTCACGTTGTCCCAGCCTTTGGTTACGGTGAGACCGGAGTCGGTTCCGAAGGTAAGTACAAAGGGAGTGTCGGCCAGCCCAGGATAGTTCCAGATTGCGCTATAAACACGTTCGTGTTCACGAGCGGTTGCGCCAGAGCTACAGCGGAGAATGTATCTATGTGCGTCGGCGATGTAGAAACCGTAGCGGTGACATTGGTCGGAGAGCCAACCGGAAGCACGTCTGTGATGGTTCCCGCAGACATCGAGTACAGATAGGGCGCTGCCTGTCCAAGGGGCACGCCCGCTTCCTGG
>JAOAPP010000646.1 GCA_025462985.1 Bryobacterales bacterium
TCAAGATGTATGACGGACTGCAAGTTACTCACAGTTACGTCCTCGGTTCGCAGACTTTCGACTGTGTCCCGACCGGCCAGCAGCCAGCCGTTCGTGCTCTGAACCTAAAGACGATCGCATCCGAACCACCAAGTTCCGCGTTCGCCGATCGCCTCGGGATCCGCCCGCGTGCCCCTGAGGCAAAGCTGTTGCAAGTGCCCGCAGGTAAAACGAAGGACGAGTTCGACAATACCTTGGGATGCGAAGCCCAGACCATTCCGATGAGGCGCATCACGCTCGAACAACTCTCGCACTTTAAGAACTTGCAGGAGTTCTTTCAAAAGGGACCAAATGGCTCAGGGCATGCCCCGGAGCCAGGTAAGGTGGCTGCCCCCGATGCGTTTTCGCACAAATACTCGTACGCCTATCAATACGTCAACAATCTAGGCGATACGACTAGCATAAATCTTTGGCGGCCCTATGTGTACACCGATATAGGAGAGATATTTAGTCTTGCTCAGTCGTGGACAATAGGACAAAGTTCGGGTCCTGTTCAGACCGCAGAGGTGGGGTGGCAGAATTATCCTGCTCTATATGGGACCGAAAACCCTGTCTTATTCATCTACTGGACCGCCGACGGCTATCAGAATACAGGATGTTATAACCTGGATTGCGGGGCTTTTGTGCAGGTCAACCACAGCGTTGCAATCGGTGGTAGTTTCGACCCAAGCGTTTACAGCGTTTCCGACGGCCATCAGAACGAAATACAAGTTGAATACTATCTCTATCAAGGTAACTGGTGGCTAATGGTGAACGGCACCTGGATCGGTTACTATCCTGGGTCGCTTTACAACGGAGGCCAGCTCTCGAATTACGCCAACCTGATCGAATTCGGTGGCGAGTCCGTTGGTTCGACCGTCTGGCCGGCAGAGGGCAGCGGATTGTGGGCGAACAGTGGTTACACCTATGCGGCGTACCAGCGATTGCTCTATTACATAGACACAACGAACGTCAGCCAGTGGGACAGCCTCACAACCGCAACGCCTTCGCCGTCTTGCTACTCCATCACAACGCCGGCGTTCAACAGTGACAGCGGAACTTACTTCTACTTCGGAGGACCTGGTGGCGCTAGTTGTGAATAACGCTTAGCCACATGCACTGACAAAACGGGTTTCACCGCTTCTGGTCTGAATGCAGTCCGAAGTGGTGGAACCCTACATAGGTCAGCCCCCATGTTGGAAACGTCGCTTCGTATACTGATGTCGGCTCCAAAGGTCTCCATGGAAAGGCGGTAGCTTCAGGTATGCCAAGCCGGGTGGTGGCAACAATGCTTCTAAGCGTGGTACTGCCTGGCGGGTTATCCCTGCTTCCGGCAAGAGGCGAGGAGGTGCCGCCAAAATTGACATCGTTCAACACGTATATCGAGGGCGTGAGAAACGCGAAGCCCGCTGACTTCCTCGGTCACCCTGGCTCCAAGGTGACGGATGCTGATGCTTTCGAAGAGATGCGTCAGTACATTCTGTCGAGGTATCGCGGTGTGCATATTGCGCACAGCTACCTTCAAGGCTCGCAGGTCTTTGACTGTGTTCCGGTCGAGCAACAGCCCTCGCTTCGGAAACCCCGTGCGGAAAGCATCACCTCCCAACCGCCCGACCGGGCAAAACGGTCGCACTCGGGCAGCGATAAGCCTGGAAACGGGCTGGGGTGCGAGGAACACACGGTCCCAGTGCGCCGCATCACGCTTGAACAACTCTCCCGGTTTAGCACTCTGAAGGACTTCTTTAAGAAAGCCCCAATTGGCGGTGCCCCTAATCCAGCCAAAGAGCAGTACAACGATCGTTCACCGCGCGAGTAGCATTTGACTGACGTCAAGCATTTCTTCCGGACGTGTTGACTCAGAGAAGGATGTTACTAAATCGATATATGTGGTTTGTGGTGCGTTCCTAACTCACAATCCTGTTCTTGCCTAAGTCGCTGCTATTGGAGATGCGGACGGACGTCGGCCGGAGTCAGGATACGCTGCACCCGCTGCACCGTGTTGTTGCTGACTCCGAAGAAAACTCGCCGCCAACCAACAAAACGCTCAGCGCAGCACCGGCCCCAAAACAAGCGAAGGTAAGTCCAGCGCCGCGCAAAACAACTTCCGCGACGGCTTCTGCAGCCCCTTCCGCGTCCTCGACTGGGAAGACGAACAAGCCTACGCCCCGCTGCTTACTTCGCTGCGCAAAGAACACAAATCCAACACATAAAGCGAAGAAATCCTCGTCGAAAAACTGGCCCAACACTTTTGGCTGAGTCAGCGAGCGATGCATCTCCAAACCGCATCCCTCTCCGGCGATCAGCCCCGGCTGAAGTCCGGAAGTCCCTCGCCCCCTATCTCCGTTACCAAACCGCCAACGACCGGGCCTTTTCAAAATGTCAGAACAACCTGTTGAAGCTCAAGGCCGATAAACGACGCGAACAATCGTCAAGGCCCCCGATCGCCCGACCTGTGATTTCGAAGATTTCGAAAAAGAAAAAGATTAAATGCTGCCGGACGCTGCCTGAAAGAAGGGCGCCGGGTAGCGCCGCTCGGGCCTCGGAGGCGACGGACTGAAGCACTGAAACGAATGGACCGCCTTTCGTCCAGGAACCCGCTCCAACTCCCGCTCGAAAACATCCCGAAGCTCGGGCGCGCCAATCACCGCGCGTACGTTGAACCGGACCACATGGACCGTCTCGGGAGGCGCCATCAGATCGCCCTCGATCACCGGATCCGCCTCATTCGCCGTCACGGCAGTCTTCAGGTACACACCCCCGGCCTGATCCAGGACTTTCATATGCGCCACCACCGCTCCACGCTGCCCCAGGGCAGCCTGCAAACCGTCGATCCAGGGCCCAATCAGCTCGGCCGGAGAAATCGCCTCGTCCAGCTCAACCGTTCCGCTCCAGTTCAGCCATCCCAGAGCCGCTTCCGCCCGCGCATAGGCCTCATAATCGATCTCCAGGGCAGCGCCGCCAACCGTCAATGCACCCGAAAGCGCCTCGTCCAGCCACGCCCTCACTCCCTGACCGGTTTTCGAACTCAGAAACCGAACCACGGATCCCGGTAGCGTTGGCCTTTCCTCACGCAACTCAAACTTGCTGAAGACCACCAGATCCGCCTCGGCGATTTGCTTCTCAAACAGAAACCTGAGCGAAGCGTCTCCGCCGCCATTCCGCAACTCCGAGAGCCGAGCCGGATCCACCAGCACTGTCAACGGTGCAATCCGGTACCGGGCCCGGCCGTCGCTCAAGAGCGGGCGCATCACCGTCGCAGCCAGATCGGTGCAACTGCCCACCGGCTCGATAAAAATCACGTGCGGTTCGAGCGCCCGCAACTGGTCCGCAACCGAAAGCAATTGCGAGAATCGGCAGCAGAAACAAGCGCCCGCCACCTCGCCCGTAAACACACCGTGGCGCAAGACATGGGCTGTATCCACCAGCTCACTGCCCTGGTCATTGAAGATCGCAGCCGCCTTGAATCCGCGCTCCTGAAGCACGCGCGAGGCCGCGAGAATCAGGCTCGTCTTCCCCGCACCCAGAAAACCGCCCACCGGAAAAAGGAAAGGAACGTTCACGCTTCACCAATCTCGATTTCAATCGTCAGCCGCTGCCCCTCGCGGACCGTCACCGGTTCCCGCAGCTCAATGGCTTCGTTTCGTATGCTCCCGGCAGCGCTGCGCCCGTCCAACTGAACCTGCAGCGGCCGCTCACCGCGACCACCGCGGCACGACCTCACACCCAACTCCCCATGATGCACGATGGCTTCGATTCGCACGCGCTTGCCTTCCTGCTTGCGGGTAAACACGCCCCATCCCTGGCCCGTAGACCAGAAACACCGGAAGTCCGCACTCTTCCATCGTGGAGCAATCGTCAGTTCCTGGCGCCCGCCGTGATACTCGAAACCGCTCAATGCCAAAATGCCCGACCACGAAGACATCGCCCGCGCATAGTGGTGCCCGCATTCGGGCTCGTCCCACGGATTCCGCCGCTCGCCATCGTACCGCGCCCGCACACTCTCGATGCATTCCACGCCTTGGCTCACCATCCCGCCAAACAGCATGGCGGATGCAGTCGAATACTCCATGCCGGTCCACGCTTCCGCAAAATAAGGGAAGGGAATCCGGGGTCGCGGAACCTTCGCATAGTCAGCCACCAGCACCGCCGCCTCGTCATTCAAAACATACGTTCGTTGCACGTTCTCGTGCTCAAACAGATTGCGCTTGTAGTTATATCGGTAAATCGAGTCCAAAGTCTTACGGATATTTCGCTCATCGACAAGCGGACCAAGCCCGCAAACGTCAGCCAGGTACTGTCCTACCAATTGATCCGCCAGACATCCCTTGCCGATCTGATATTCCGGATGCTCCGGATCCTCGGCTCCCATCTGGCTCCGCAGCGAAGCCGCAATCTGGTCGTTGCGATACGGCCGCACATCCTGAATAAAGAACTCACCATTGAAGAGGTTGGCGTCCATCCACCGGCTGCCGCTTTCAAACAACCTCCGGCACTCCGCCCCGAACTGGGTATCTCCCACCACTCCTGCCATCTCCTCGCCCGCTCGCAGCGCGGCCAGATAGTACATCCCGCACTGTGGGTTCGGACCGTAGAACTCCACATCGTACGTGTTGTGCTGCACTCCCTCCATCACGCCATCTCGATTGGCATCCCATCCGCCCGGCACCCAGGCGAACTCAATCGCTTTCCTGATCCGTGGCCACAACTCTTCGAGCCACCCCCTGTCGCCCGACAGCTTCCAGTCCAGATACGCATGCACGACTTGTCCCATCTGTCCGTCCGCCGCCGCGAATCCACTCCGCTCTTTGCCATCGGGAAGGAGCTGCCGGAAGTGCATCGCTCCAGCGTCATCCATCGAATACCCGAAAGACGCTTTCCGAAGCGAGCGCGCAAAGCTCGGAAAAAGATGCGCCGTTGCCGTCTCGTAGTTCCACACATGCGTGCAGTTCCCGAAGCAGCATCCCGTATGGTCGTCCACGCCCTCAAACCCGTGGAACTCGCCATCCGCCGTCCGGAAAGTTGTCGTACTCACCAACGTAGATAAGTTCGCTGCCGCTGCATCGATCGCGGCTCCTGGCAGCGTACTTTCCCGCAGGCATTGGGCGAACAGCCGGGTCTTGCTCTCCAGGCGCTCCAGATTCGCCGCCGCATACTCCGCCGCCGCCCAGGCATCCGGAAACCGGGTCGCATACCAGTTTCCGATCACAGTATTTTCGAGCCCTTTCGGAGCCGTCCATCCGCACCGTGCAGGGGTTCGATTCGCAAAATGCCAACCCAGCACGAACGTGTACGCCGCGCTCGCACCGGACGGAATTTCTCTTGTCAGGCAAAGCGCCCCGACGGCACTGGTCTGCCGAGCATCCGGCCCCAGTTCCCCGTCGGCGCTGAAATCGTCCCAAAACAGCAGTGGCGAGTTCCACCACCGGCCTTTGGGCCAGCCAGTCAGATGTGTCAGCCTGCCACCCGCGTCCGGAATGGCCGCCAGAGCAAAACTTCCCTGCAGAGCGTCCGTATCGGGCAGCCCGGGGTTCGTCATCATCAGCCCGGCCAGACCGGCTACTGCGCGGTACTCTTTCCTTCTGCTATCGGGCGATGTACCTTTTGGAGCCGTTCCCACCGGATTCTCAATAGACCATGCAATCGAGACTTTGGCCGCCCGTGTGCCCTGGTTTCTGACCCGATATCGCAGAATGGCCACCGGCAATCCCGATTCGTCCGGCTCATGCGGAATAAAGGGTGAGAATGCCTCCAAAATCACGCTCACCGGCAAACTGCTGTCCTGGAATTCGACGTGTGCAAGCGGAAACTCGCCCGTGAACGATGCGCCCGCTAGGCGTGCCAGGCCGGGCGCGTTCTGAGACCCCAGCCCATCCTGCCCATCGTAAGGAGGGTGATAACGTGCTTCCAGCACTCTCGCGACCGGTTCGCCTTTCCCGCTTTGCACCCATATAGAAGGAAACGCATAGGAGAGGTTGTGGCCCTTGTCCGGGCGATTGAAAATCTCCCAGTCCCGCAACTGCCCGCGGCCGCCCAGGCTAACGCTCCCGGCCCCCACTCCGCCAAGCGGAAACGCGATCTGCTGGAGCTGCCTCCCTCGAAACACACGCGGGTACTTACTTATTTCTGCCTTGTTTTGAGCAACTTCCGCTTTTTCGGCGCTTCCGCCCGCGAGCGTTGCCGCTCCAATGGAGGTCGCCTGGCCGAGAAACAAGCGCCTGGAGGGTTTCAGGGAATCACTCACAGCTGGTTGCTTTGTATGAAATAATCCGAGACGGTTTTCGTACCGTCTGCCCGAAATGCGCCTGCAGCATAACACACTTCATTTGCATCGAACCTGTATGACAAGAGCCGCCCAACAGATTCAAGATCGCTACGATGCGTTGATGTTCGCCAAAACGCAAGATAGCGCGCGCACTCATGCCGCTGAACTGGTGCAACTTGTTCTCGGGGAGCGAGCTTCTGAACTGTCCTTGCAGGAAGCTCTCCGCGAAACTTGTCGTGTGATCCGGCCTTCCGCCGACCCGCGTGAGCAGGTTCGCTATGAGAACGAATTCATTGAACTGGCGATTTGGCCGCAGAATTCCCACTCGATTGCCGCTTAGGGGGACGGCATCGATACCGTCTATTATGTAGATAGGGTTTTTCGATGCTTCATAACTTCACGCGGAGAGGTCTCCTTTGCGCGTGCCTGGTCTCAGCTTGGGGCCTCCATGGGCAGGTTGCTCCGGGCGAGAAGGTGCCCGATTCGCAGTCGCAAGCCGGCGCAGGCAGGCAGCAACTCGCTCCCCCGTTGGAGTTTGAGTCCCATGGCCTTGACTATCAGGCTCTCACTCACTCCGGCGTGACAGTCATGTACGCGCCGCTGCCGCCGCATGTCAAAGACTTCAATATCATTCAGGTGACCATCACCAACGGAACGCCGGTCACCTGGACGGTCAGGCCGGCCGACTTCTCGTTTGTGAGACCCGACGGGGTCACGCTCCAAGCGGTTTCCGCGGACGAGGTCGTTGAATCGCTCCTCGAAAAAGCCGGACGTAATGACGTAATTAAATTGCAGATGCTCTATGAATCGAGCATCTATGCGCTCTCTAACTTCCGATCTTCTAACGGATATGAGCAGCGGCGCGAGGCCGCCATGGCTCAATTCGTAAATCCTCGTTTCAAGGCGGCGGCTGCCGCCTCGGCGATCACTCTGGTGGCTGCCAAGCTCCGTTCGGGCGATAGCACCGACGGGGCTGTTTTTTTTGAAAACCGGACCAAAGAAAAGTCCTTGGGAGCCGGCCGGCTGGTAGTTCATACCTGCGGCGAGACCTTCTCCTTCCCGGTCACCCCGGAAGTGAAGTTCCGGCAGTGATCGATCTCCATTCCCATACCAATGAGTCGGACGGGACGTACACTCCGGAGGAGCTTGTCTCAGCCGCCCGCCAGGTCGGACTCAGCGCCCTCGCGATCACGGATCATGACACCTTTCTCGGCTACGAAAAAGCCGTTCCGTTTGCAGTCGGCTTCAGCCTCGACCTGGTCCGCGGCATAGAGTTGAATTCCCGCCTGAACTGGGATTCGAAACCCACCCGCTGGGCCCACATTCTCGCTTACTTTCCGGACTCCGAACCCTCCTCCGGGTTCCTGCAGTGGCTGGAAAACCAGCGTTCGGAACGCCGCGATCGGAACAAACGCCTTGCCGAGAGTCTGCGCAAGCAGGGCGTCGATATCACCCTTGAAGAGGTGGAAGCGCGAGGGCGGAGTCTCGCCGGGCGGCCCCACTTCGCGCGGGTGCTTGTGGAAAAGGGCTATGCCGCCGACAATGAGGACGCCTTTGATCGCTATATCGGGGAGGACGCCCCGGCCTTTGTGGAACGTGAAAGTCCCGCTACCGAAACCGTCATCCGATTGATCCGGGACGGTGGCGGATTACCCGTGATAGCCCATCCGATCCGCCTCTCGCTCGATGCCGACGACCTGAAAAACGCCCTGCGAAGCCTGAAAGACGCCGGGCTGGTAGGTCTCGAAATCTATCATTCCGAGCACAATGCCGAGCTTCAGAATACGTACCGCGAACTGGCTGAGCAACTGGATCTTCTTCCAACCGGAGGCTCCGACTTTCACGGGAGCGTGAAGCCGGACACCGCTCTCGGCACTGGCCGCAATGGCAATGTTCTAGTTCCGCGTGAATTCCTCGATCGGCTCCAAAGCTACCAGAACCAAGCTCGTTAGCTATGCAAACCACTCAGATATACGAGAAACTGACAGACATCTTTCAGAACGTTTTCGATGATGACTCCATCGTCGTCAGACCCGAGTTGACTGCGGCCGATGTCGATGAATGGGACAGCCTGAGTCACATTCGCCTGGTGCTCACCGTGGAGAAGGCTTTCGGGGTCAAGTTCTCGGCCTCCGAGATCGGCAAACTCAAGAACGTCGGCGAGTTCGTAGACCTGATTCACGCAAAAGCCCGATGAGCAATTCCATCTACGCGAATCTCTCCTGGTTGCCTCAGCCTCCAGACGATTTCAATGCCCGCTGCCGGGCTCTTTCTCAAGAAGAGGCAGAGCTGGGCCGGCAAATTCAGGCGCTCGCCTCTTGTTCGCTGGACGACAACCAGCTGAATCGCCTTGCGAAGGTCATAACGAAGTCGGCGGCATCTGGCAAGTCGCTCAAGCCGCTGACGTCGTTCCGGCTCGGAGTTCTGAGCAATTCCACGGTGGACTTCATCGTCCCGTCGCTCATCGGCACTGCAGCCCGTCACGGGATCGCGCTCGAATGCGTGAAAGCGGACTACGATCAAGTCATCCAGGAAGCGCTTTCCCCGGATTCGCTCATCAACAGTTCGAACTGCGATGCTGTTCTCGTCGCCATCGACTATCGAGCGCTCCCGCTGCGCTGCAAACCGGGCAGCAAGGAAGAGGCGGACGCCACAGTTCGTTCCGTAATGGAGTACCTTCAGACCGTACGGGCAGGCCTGAAAGCGCAAGGAAAAGCAATCTGCATTCTGCAGACCCTCGCTCCGCCTCCCGAACGTTTGTTCGGGAGTTTGGACCGGATGTTACCGGGAACGCTCCGCAACCTTATTGAACGTGTGAACACCGGTCTCGCCGAAAGCATCGCGGGAACCACGGACATACTGCTCGATGTGGCAGGATTGGCGGAAACCGTCGGTCTCGCCGACTGGCACTCCGCCACACAGTGGAACATGGCGAAACTGCCTTTCACTAATGTCTATCTGCCGCTCTATGCCGATCACGTCGCTCGCGTGATCGCTGCCCTGCGCGGAAGAAGTCGCCGCTGTCTGGTGCTCGATCTTGATAACACCGTCTGGGGCGGGATTATCGGCGATGACGGGCTGGAAGGAATCCAGTGCGCTCAGGGTGACGCTACCGGGGAAGCGCACCTCACAGTCCAGCGCCTCGCCCTCGAACTGCGCGATCGGGGTGTCGTGCTAGCCGTCTCTTCAAAGAACAACGACGAGGTGGCGCGGCTCCCGTTTCAGAAGCATCCGGAGATGTTGCTCCGCGAAGAACACATCGTCATCTTCCAAGCCAATTGGAACGACAAGGCGACCAATATCAAAGCCATTTCGGAAGAACTCTCGCTGGGCATCGATTCGATGGTGCTGCTCGACGATAATCCGGTCGAGCGCGGACTTGTTCGCCAGATCCTGCCGCAGGTAGCCGTCCCCGAATTGCCCGAAGATCCGGCTCTCTACGCTCGCACGCTTGCCGCTGCCGGCTACTTTGAAGCGGTGATCTTCTCTGACGAGGACACAAAGCGCGCCGGCTTCTATCAGGAAAACGCCCGTCGCGTCAGTCTCCAGAAACAGGCCGGCGACGTCGAGGCGTACCTGGCGTCGCTGAACATGGAGATCACGTTCCAGCCTTTCGACGCCACCGGGCGTGCCCGCATCACTCAGCTCATCAACAAGTCGAACCAGTTTAATTTGACAACGCGCCGCTACACGGAAGCCGACGTTGCTGCAGCGGAAAACGATTCCCGGTGTTTCACTTTGCAAGCACGCTTGGCGGACGCTTTCGGCGATAACGGAATGATCAGCGTTGTCATCTGCCGACCGAGAGCCGAATCCGAATGGGAGATCGACACCTGGCTGATGAGTTGCCGTGTTCTCGGCCGCCGGGTAGAGCAAATGGTGCTTCTGCAGATACTCGAACACGCCAAGCGCGCGGGCGTTCATACGCTGATCGGGATCTATCGCCCAACCGATCGCAACAAGCTGGTTGAAGACCACTATGCCAAGCTCGGCTTCAAACAACTGAAGGTCCAGGAAGGCAACGACACAGTGTGGGAACTCAATGTCGACACCGCTGAGGTCCAGACTGCTCCCATGAAGGTTCGCACTATCGGCTTCGACCTGCTGCCTGCATAGATATGGGTACCGCTTCTTTCCAGTTCCTGGGCTTTGCCGCAGTCGTTGTTGCCGTTTTCAATCTCCATCGTTCTGTTGCATGGCGCCAGGCAATTCTGCTGCTGGCCAGCCTGATCTTCCTTGGGTTCTTCTCACTGAGCCCAGTCTCCTATTTGCCGCTGCTGGGCTTCCTGGCCTTTGGTTTCGTCAGCGTTCGGCTGATGCAGGGCGGCTATGGGCGCTCCGCGTTCCTTCCTCTGTTGATTGCGGGCATCGTGGGATTCATCTGGCTAAAGAAGTATAGCTTCGTTCCTGGCCCGTTCCTCTTGCGCTTCCCCTACGTCACGCTCGGCCTGTCGTACATCTTCTTCCGCGTTCTGCACCTGATCATCGATGCGAAAGACGGAACTATCCCCGGCAAAGTCAGGCTCGTCTCCTATCTGAACTACACGCTAAACTTCACCACCCTGATCTCCGGCCCCATTCAGCGATACCAGGATTTTGCATCTATGCAACTGGCTCAGAAGGCGCTGCCCCTGAACGTTTTTGTCGTGGGTCAATCCATCGAACGCATCATCGTTGGGTTCTTCAAGGTGAACGTTCTGTCTCTGCTTCTTTCCATGGCGCAAAACGAGGCGCTGACGAGCCTGAATGCTGATTCGAGCTTTGGTGACAAGGTATTCCACGGCATCGTCATTGCGGCTTCCTATCCGTTCTATCTCTACTGCAACTTCTCCGGCTACATCGACATTGTGATCGGAATCGCCCGACTGCTTCGTCTGGAGCTACCAGAGAACTTCAATCGGCCGTTTTCTTCCGACAACTTCCTGAACTTCTGGAGCCGCTGGCACATTACGCTTTCCGAGTGGCTGAAGACATATGTCTACAATCCGCTGCTCATCTTCCTCATGCGCCGCTATCCGGAACCGTCAGTCTCGCCCTTTCTCGGCGTGTTCGCCTTCTTCGTCACGTTCTTTCTTGTTGGCGTATGGCACGGTCAGACTTCGGTCTTTATTTTCTTTGGTGTGTTGCAGGGCTTGGGCGTTAGTGCGACCAAGCTCTATCAAGTACTCATGGCCAAGTGGGTTGGCAAGAAGCGTTATAAAGCTCTTGCTAACAATGCGCTATATAACGTGTTCGCGCGAGGTCTTACATTTACCTGGTTTGCGTTCACGCTGCTCTGGTTCTGGTCGAACTGGACCCAACTCGGGTCTATTGCAAACCGACTGGGCGTCCCGGCGATTCTTGCGGCTTGGGCATGTATCTTCTTCGGCGCCTCACTGCTCTTGGCGATGTGGGAAGCGGCCCGCAACTGGCTCTTGTCGTTCGAGTGGCAGAGTGAGCCGCTGCTGCTATCGCGCTACACGCGCACCGTATGGGGAACTGCGCTCGTCGTGATTGCGACAGCGACCGTAATGCTGTTGAACGCGCCTGCCCCGGATATCGTTTACAAGGCGTTCTAACAGCCGGTGGCTACAATGAGTCGTGTCTGACGTACTGCCCAGGTTGCGTTTCAATCTCGACTTTATGCCATCGCCCGATCCGGAAAGGCCGGGGCTCTACATTCGGGATCCGTATCACTACTCGGATTCGACGCTCCTCATTCCGCCTCCTCTGGTACAAGCACTGGAGTGCTTCGATGGATCGCAATCGGCCCTCGATCTAAGGTCGGAACTCGTCCGAATCACCGGAGAGATTCAGGTGGGGGAAATCGAAAAACATCTGTTCGATTCGCTCGACGACGCCGGCTTTCTGGAAAACGATACGTACAAGGAATTGAAAGCCAAAAGGGAGTCGGAGTTCGCCGTCGAGACAACGCGTGAACCGATCTTTGCCGGCTCCGCTTACCCGGAAAGCAAGGTGGAACTGAGCAATCTGCTGACATCGCGCCTCGGGCCTTCGAATGGCGCGGGTTCAACCGCCGGAATTGCTGCTCCTCACGCGAGCCCTGATGGCGGCTGGGAAACCTATCGCGCCGCATATCGGGCGATGCCGTCACGAGAAGAAGCGCGCGACAAGACGTTCGTTATTCTTGGCACTTCCCACTATGGCGCCCCCAATCGATTCGGATTGACGCGAAAGAACTTCATCACTCCAATTGGAGAATCTCGGACGGCGACCCATTTAGTGGATCGCCTTCAGTCCGATGCCGCTGAAGGGATCCGAATAGAGGACTACTGCCACGCCGTGGAGCACTCGATTGAGTTCCAGGTCGTATTCCTGCAGCATCTCTATGGTCCTGACGTCAGTATCTTGCCGATCCTGTGTGGACCCTTCGTGAAGAGCGTCTATGAGGGCGGAATGCCGGAAGACGATCCCGCCGTCGCACGTTTCTTCGACAGCCTTGGCAATTTGGGAGCGCGAGAAGGGAAGCGGCTGTTCTGGGTGCTGGGAATCGACATGGCCCACATGGGTACTCGGTATGGCGATCCTATTCGAGCCAGGGCCAATGTGGGTGAGATGCTTGCCATAGAATTGCGTGACCGGCAGCGCATCGAGCAGATCAGCAAAGGGGATCTGAAGGGCTACTGGTCGCTAGTGCAGGAAGGGCATGACGACCTGAAATGGTGCGGGTCGTCGCCCCTCTACACGTTTCTCAAAGTGAAGCCGGAGGTCCGGGGGGAACTGCTCGATTACCATCAGTGGCAGATCGATCCCGAGAGCGTCGTCAGCTTCAGCGCAATGCGTTTCGACTAGCTTATTGCTGGCCGCCGCCCCACCAGTATCCGGGCCGCGTACGCACCTTCAGGCCGGGACGGTCCACATCGACTTTGATGTTGTGAAAGCCCGGCTCCTGTTTGTTGCTCAGGTTGTAGCTGAGGATGTACTGGCTGTTGAGATCCTTGCCAATGTCCGTGATGGCATCTTCGAGGCCCCGCTGATTTGAAAAGCTGTAGATATTGCCGCCGGTGAAGTAAGTGAAGGCTTCCGCCGGACTCTTCTTGAACAGATCGCGTATGCCACGGTAGATGGGTGGAATGCCGTTGAGCGCGTTGCCGTCCATCTGTTGAACGATATTCGTTTCCGACGGGGTCTGACCGATGATACTGGGCTGAGCCGAAGCGGGTTGGCCGCCGTTCGGAGGCCTCGGGTAGTCCGGCTTCTTCAATAACGCCGTTTTTACTTTCGAAATATCTACGCAGTAGACAACCACGTTGTGGAACTGCATGTCACGAACGGTTTCTTCCAGATGAGCTTGGCTTCCTTTGTCTATGTTGCGGCTCATGAGAATGATTACGCGCCGCCGGTTGTTCTGCTTGTCGTGCCGCAGCAGCATGTGATCGGCTTCCACAACCGCATCGACTAGTGCGGCGGTGCTTGAACCCGCTGTCACCTTCTGCATTGCATCGTCCAGCTTTGCGGGATCATTCGTGAAGTCCTGCATGACCTGCATCCGATGGTCAAAGGCCAGAATGGCGGCATCTCCCTCCTGCCCTGTTACGAGACCTTGCAGCAGGACGCCGGATTTGCGAATCACTGGAAGCAGCGAGTCTACTTCAGAGTTTGCCTGAATTGCCAGTACGACCGAGACTGGCTGTTGCGTCACTTCACTGCTGATCTTCTGCGGGACGCCGTTGTCGTACACTGTGAAATCTTTAGCATTGAGCCCGTTCACATAGCCGTGGCCATCGGGATCGAGCACCGTGGTCGGCACAAGCACATAGCGAACGGTTACGCCCCCAATCGTATACGTGCCATCCGCTCCGGGAACCGTTGCGGTGGACTCCCCATCTTTGGTCGTCTGGGTGTTCTGTGTATTCTTCGTTCCGGAAGAATCAGGCGAGCCGAGTTGCCCCGGTTGGGCGGGAGGAGCGTTCAAGTCCTGGCCCGGACGCGGTATCTGGCCGCTTGCCAGCGTCGCCCCAAGGAGCGCGACCGCGGGCAGAACCGTCCGGCTCAATCCCGCTAACCAACTACATCGAGGTTCCCTGTGCATATTAGCTAAGATGCTCCTTCATTCCCTTGAGTTACGAAAGGCTGATGTCCGATTGCGGGCCTTGAGCGGCGTGCTCTGTTCGCCCTTGCAGTAGTTGAATGGTATGAGGAACCAGTGCTGCAATTAAATTGAGGCTATGAAGCGCGCCTTTCGGCGATCCAGGAAAGTTGACAATCAGTGTTCGGCCGCGAGATCCAGCCAGAGCGCGTGACAGCGGTGCGAAGCGTGTTTGTTCTAATCCCTTTGCACGCATCAATTCACCCAAGCCCGGAATTTCACGATGAAGCACGGCGCGCGTGGCTTCGGGCGTTACATCGCGGGCTGCGACTCCGGTTCCACCGGTGGTGAGAATGAGGTCAACCACAGATTCATCTGCCCATTGCTTTAGGCGTTCTGCTATGACGATCTCCTCGTCCGGCACGACTTGAGAAGCAACCACGCGCCAGCCCAATTCCTCACATTTCTTCCTGAGCAAAGGACCGGAGAGATCGTCGCGAGTTCCAGAAACTGCGGAGTCACTGACCGTCAGAATCGCGACTGCAATCATGGCTTCGGCGCCTGGTAGCGCCCCGACTTGCCGCCTGTTTTCTTGAGCAGATGAATGTCGCCAATAGTGATGCTCTTGTCGAGCGCTTTTGTCATGTCGTAGATCGTTAGCGCCGCCACGGAGGCCGCCGTCAAGGCTTCCATCTCGACGCCGGTCTGTGCGGTGGTCTTTGCTGTAGCTGTAATCGCGATGCCGCCTTTTTCGACTTTAAAGTCGACGGCGATATGACTTAAGGGCAACTGGTGACAGAGCGGAATCAGCTCATACGTTTTCTTCGCGGCACTGATTCCGGCGATGCGCGCCACCTCCAGCGGGTTGCCCTTCTTGTTATCGGGAAGAGCCTTGATGACCGCGGGCCTCATAGTGACGTAGGCGTAGGCGAGCGCGGTGCGTTCAGTTGCTTGCTTCGCGGAAACGTCCACCATGGAAACGCGGCCGGTGTTGTCGTAATGAGAGAGGCGCTTCTTCATGAACAATTATATTTTCGGCATCACTCGGATGCTGTCGCCGATGTTCCAGGTCTCTCGATCATGCTCGGCTACGAGGAACACATTCGCCTTGGCGAGAGCAGGGACGTCACTGGAGCCCTGCCAGGGGATGTGACGCAGCCGTTCTTCTGCGGTTAGATAGGCCGGTAGAAAGCGAGTGAGTCCCAGCTTATGTCGAAACGGCGTTTCGAAGGTGGCGCGCAGCAATGCGAGAATGGGCTGCCTTTCGCCGGAGAGAATCTGCAGAGCTGGCTGCGCAAAAAGTTGAAAGGTGATGAGGCTGGAACCAGGATTACCCGGCAGCCCGAATACCGGCTTTCCGCGAGCCGTTCCAAACGCCACCGGTCCGCCCGGCTGTATGCGAACGCGCTCGAAATAAAACTCAGCGCCGAGCGTCTTAAGGGTCGGCTTCACCAA
>JAOAPP010000824.1 GCA_025462985.1 Bryobacterales bacterium
TCCGCGAGCGCGGCCCAGCCCGCTCGGCAGCGTCCCTGACCGGTGAGCCGCCGCCGGTGACGCGTCGCGGCGCCGTGGTGTGGCAGGGGTTCAGCCCCGGTCGACGCGACCTGGCCGCGCGGTTGACGCTGGACCCGCAGATCGAGGCGACGCGCTTGCCGCTGTCGGTGGCGGTGGTCTTCGCCGACGCGAAGGGCGAGCGGCCACTGCTCCCGGGTGGCGCGATCCCCGGCGCTGGCCGGGTCACCGTCACCGTCAGCAACACGACCGCGCAGCCGCAGGACCTGCCGACTGCCGCCGACGCCCCGGCGGTGGAGCTGGCCAGCGTCCTCGACCACCTTCGACAAGGGCGGCCGTCCGCGCGCCGGCTGCCGTCGACGTCCGCCGGTCTCCCGAGCTCGGTGACGGTGACCGGGCCGGCGCAGGTGGCCTCGACCCAGGCGGTGCCGTACCTCCTGCAGGGATCGCTGTCGCTGCACGGCACGACCGGGACGGTGAGCGGCCCAGGGACCACGCCGTCGCGGGACGGCGGGACGATCCGCGGAACGCTCGGCGGCAGCCTGGCGAGCAACGCATCCAGCACCGTCACCTTCGTCGCCGACGTCGCCGGTGCGGGGACGCTGCACCTGGACCTGACGGCGGTGGCCGCTCTCAACCCGGCCGAGCTGCGGCCACCTCAGCCGTTCGCCTCGTGGCGGGAGTGGGCCGCGGCTGATCCGTCGCAGCAGAGCCGGCGCCAGGCCCTAGACCTGGTGGTGGCCGTCGCCGCGACAGGTGCGCGGTCGTCGTCGTACAGCCCGTATCTGGGTGCCGACCTGCTGGGGTCGGGGTCGACGGAGTTCCGCTGGTCGTTCGCGACCCCCGAGAAGGCAGTGGCCAAGGAGGTCCTACGGCCGAAGTGGGGGCCGATCGGCGTCACCGGCCTGGCGGCCGCGCTGATCCTCGGCAACCTGGCGTTGATCTGGCGTCGGCTCTAGACAGGGTCCCTCTGCCCATGCTCGACAGGGTCGACGAGGTCCGGCCGGTTGTTCCGGACGTTGCCGACGTCCTTGCCCACCGGCCAGGCGTCCAGAAGCCCTGGGGTTCCTGGGATCAGCAGCTCGCCCGGGTCAGCGACCTCGCGGTCCAGCCAGGTGGCCCAGTGCTCGCGCGGGACCAGGAGTGGTGTGCGGTCGTGGATCTCGCCGAGCTCGTCCGGGGCGTCGGTCGTGATGATGGTGACCGTCGACAGCCACTCGCCCTCCGGTGACTTCCAGTGCTCGTAGAGCCCGGCCATCGCGAGCGGGTGGCCGTCCTGGTCGGTCAGGAAGTACGGCTGCTTCGTCGACCCCTCCTGCTTCCACTCGTAGTAGCCGTCAGCCGGCACGAGGCAGCGGCGGGTGGCGTAGGCCTTCCGGAAGGCGGGCTTGTCCTTCACCGACTCCATCCGCGCGTTGATCATCCGGGCGCCGCCCTTCGCGTCCTTCGACCACGACGGCACCAGCCCCCACCGCAGCACGCGCAGCTGACGGGTGTCCTTCTGCACGACGGCGTAGACCTGGTCGGTCGGCGCGACGTTCCACGAGGGTGGCAGCACCTGCTCCGGCGGGTCCTGGATCTCGAAGTACGAGACGAGGTCGTCGGGCTTCCGGCTGGAGGCGTAGCGGCCGCACAGGGCTACTGGGGGACCATGGGCAGGACGGTCGACAGCTTGTCGTCCCTATTGGGCACGAACCGCATCCCCTCGAAGTGCGCGAAGTACATGTCGTCGGGGCTGACGCCCTCGCGGTCGTCCGGCCCGAAGCCGCGCTCGTCCCCGTTCGCACCCGTGATGGAGACAGTCTGCAGCGCGGCGTAGACCTTGGCTGCGGTCGCTGCGCCGGCATGCTCGATCGCCGCAGCCACGAGGCGAACCGCGTCATACGGGTACGTCGACCAGTCCGGCGGCATGAAGACCTTCTTGCCACCCGAGGTGACCCCGACCTCGTCCGTCCCGTAGGCCTTCTCGTAGGTCTTGCGGTAGGCCGCGAACGGCGCCGGACCGCTCTCGCTGGTGATTCGGAAGGACACGAAGCCCAGCCCGTCGACCCACTCCGGGTGGTCGGCGAGCTGCTGGCGCACCAGTGGGTCCTCTGTGGTCGGCCCGCCGACGACCGGCACGTCCCAACCGCTGCTGCGCGCCGCCCGGACCAACGCCGCCATCGTCGGCGCGCGCGACCACAGCACGACGAGAGTGGCTCCCTTGCGACGGGCCGCCAGGACCTGCGCGCTGAGGTCCCGCGACTGCTCGGGAACGGCTTGGTCGAACACGACCGCGACGTCGTCGTGGAGCAGGTCGGCCTTCACGGCGGCTGCTCCCTCGCGGCCGTAGGCCGAGTCGTCCGACAGCACGGCGACCTTGGTCCCCGGCTTGGTGTCCGCGAGGTAGTCGGCGAGCCGGCGGCACAGGTAGGTGTTGGCCGGCGCCAGCCGGAACAAGGTGGGTGCTGCCTTCGGGTCGATCAGCGAGGCGCCGCCCTCGAAGGCGATGAACACCGCCAGGTGCGCCGGGTCGGTCACCGCCGCGACGGCGCGCGCCCCGACCCCGTCCATGATGAGGGCGACCGCACCGTCGCGGACGGCGTCGCGCGCGATGGCGACCGCCGTCTGCGCCGAACCGCCGTTGTCGCGGACCTGGACGCGGATGCCGCTGTCCCGGGCGGCCAACCTGGCTCCGCGCTCGAGGAACTGGCCGATCCAGGGCTGGGCCGTCAGCGGTGCGGACACGACGACCAGGGCGTCCTTGCTGTCGCTGCCGCTGTGGCAACCGGTCACCAGCAGGAGCAGGACGATCAGCAGCCGCTTCATGCCGCCAGCCTGGTGATCCGGTCGGCCACGGACTCGACCAGAGCGACGTCGTGCTCCACCAGCAGGACCGCCTTCCCCTGCGCCGCCAGTCGGCGCAGCACCTGACCCAGCATGACGCGCTCGGGCGCGGACATGCCGGCAGCCGGTTCGTCGAGCAGCAGCACGTCGGCTCCGGTCGCCACTGCCCGGGCGATCTGGAGCAGCCGCTGCTCCCCTACGCCGAGCCGCTGCGGGTCCGCGCCCGCGACGTGCGCGAGCCCGAGGTCGTGCAGGGTGCGGCGCACCACCGGGGCGATCGGATCGGTACGAGAGGAGGGGGTGGCCAGCAGGTGCCTCATCACCGACCCGCCGGCGTGCAACCGCGCTCCGACGGCGACCTGACCGTCGGCGCTGAGCCGGGGCATGAGCAGCGTCTGCTGCGGGGTCCGGACGACGCCGTCGCGCACCCGGTTGAGGACGTCGCCCTCGCTGACCTGGCCGTGCACCTCGACGGTCCCGGCTGCGATGTCGCCGGCGAGGACCTTCAGCAGCGTCGACTTGCCACTGCCGTTGGGCCCGATCAGCGCGTGCACCTCGCCGGCCACCAGATCCAGGTCGACG
>JAOAPP010000777.1 GCA_025462985.1 Bryobacterales bacterium
TGTGAGCAGGCCAGTCAGATCGTATCCGGGCGCGTCGAGTTCCTTGCCGCCGAATTCCACCACGGATCCGTCTGGCAGTACGGCTTCGAGACCTATCACGTGGTTCGTAGTCACTCCGTAGGCCAGAGTGTGAGGCCCTCCGGCGTTTTCAGCAACATTCCCGCCGATGGTACAGGCGCGCTGGCTCGAGGGATCCGGGGCGAAAAAGTAGCCAAAGGGCTGGACGGCTAGAGAAATGTCGAGGTTCACCACGCCCGGCTGGACGACCGCGCGCTCGTTTTCGATGTCGATCTCGAGAATCTGGTTCATGCGCGCAAAGGCGATCACAACGCCGCCGGCGCGCGCGATAGAGCCACCACTCAGCCCCGTGCCTGCACCGCGGCCCACGATCTTGAGGTTGTACTGGCGTGCCAGCTTGACGATGGCCACCACATCCTCTGTGGTGCGAGGGAAGGCCACCAGTTCCGGAAGAGCTTTGTCGACCCCGCCATCGTATTCGTACAGCTTTAGATCAGTGGCTTGCGACAGGATGGCGTTCCTGCCAAGCTGGGACTCGAAAGCTGACAGGGTTTCAGGCGAGATCGACATGCGGAGCGTGGATCAGAGAAGGCTCTTGACGTACTGCGTCATTCCCTGGTCGGTCCAATCCTCCCCGCCGATGAACTTTCTCACGACCTTGCCATTCTTGATGATGTAAGTTTCGGGATAGCGAAAGGTTCCGTACTGGGTGCTGACATCGGCATTGGGATCGCGTACGGTTTCGAACGAGACAGGAATATGTTTGAGGAAGTTACGATACTTCTGATCGTTCTTGTCAACACTGACCGCGACGACAACCACGCCGGATTTGGCGAACTCTCGCTGGAACTGGTTCAGGGAAGGAATCTCCTGAACACAGGGCTGACACCAACTGGCCCAGAAATTAAGAACAAGCAACTTGCCGCCGAACTCAGTTGGACTGACATGCTTTCCCCGGTCCGTGACGACCGAAAAGGGCGGCGCGCTGCCTCCTTCTTTGGCAGACCTGTCCTGCAGGGTGTAGCCGATCAGCCCCAGAAAAGCGAGGCCTAAAACAACGAGAAGCGAACGGAGTGCGTTGGTAGAGTTCACGGTAGGTACAGCAATTATCAGTATCTTACCGAAGCGCCCGGGCATCTAATCACCGTACATGTTTATCACTCGAAAGGCTGAATTCTCTGCCTCTCACCTTTGCCGGATTCCAGAACTCAGCGAAGCCGAGAACAGACGGTTTTTCGGAGATGGCGCTAACCCGAACGGCCATGGCCACAACTACATTGTGGAGGTAACGGTGGAAGGCGAGCCGGATGAGGTAACCGGTATGGTGATGGATCTCAAGACGCTGAAAGACATCCTGGAAGAGGAAGTCGTCGGCCCGATGGACCACCGGTTTCTGAATCGCGAGGTTCCACCGTTCGATCGAGTGATTCCGACTACGGAGAATGTGGCGCAGGAGATCTGGAGACGTCTGGAGCCCAGAGTGAGTTCCGCTTCGACAAAGCTGGCCAAAGTGCGGCTGTTTGAGACGGACGATCTCTATGTCGATGTTGTCCGGGGGGCAGATCCAGCGTGGTTACGCTAACTCGGCGGTATCGGTTTTCGGCTTCGCACCGGCTGCACTCTCCAGCTTTGAGCGCGGAGGGGAACGCAGCGCTGTATGGGAAGTGCAATTACCCGTTCGGACATGGACACGATTACATCCTGGAAGTGACGGTGGAGGGTCCAGTCGATCCCCAGACCGGGCTGATCGTGCCGGTTGCCCGGCTCGATGAACTGGTCCAGCAGCATGTGTTGCGGCTTTTTGCTTCGCGATACATCAATGTGGATGTTCCGCATTTCGCAGAACTCGTGCCGACCACTGAAAACATGGTTCGCGTTATCGCGCGCATTTTGCTGGACAACTGGCAAGAGGCAGGCGGGAAGGATGTCCATCTCCGGCGCATTCACATTCAGGAGACGGGCAGAAATGGCTTTGAGTTTCTGATCGGCCGTCCGGCCGATCCCGAGACCGAAGGGGTCTTTGTTAATGCAGAAAGCAAAATTGTCTAACGGATCACGGCGAAGCGAAACAAACGCGGCTTCAGAAGCCGACTCCGCCGTACTATCAGCTAAGTCTGTCCTCGAGTTTCCGCCGCCGAAAGAAGGCTCCATTGCAGGCCATATGAAAGAGGTGCTGCGGGAACTCGGGGAAGATCCAGAGCGGGAAGGACTGATGCGCACCCCGGAGCGGTCTGAGAAGGCTTTGAAGTTCCTGACCAGCGGCTACACGGCCGACATCGATCAGATAGTGAACGGCGCGCTTTTTGATGTGCAGTACGACGAGGTTGTGATCGTCCGGGACATAGAGTTTTTCAGCATGTGCGAACATCACATGCTGCCGTTCTTTGGCAAGGTGCACGTCGCCTACCTGCCCGGCGAGAAAGTGATCGGACTAAGTAAGATTCCCCGTATCGTAGATGTGTTCGCGCGCAGGCTCCAGATTCAGGAGCGGATGACACAGCAGATCGCCGAGACGCTTCAGGACCTGCTGAAGCCCAGGGGCGTCGCCGTGATTTGTGAGGCGCGCCATTTCTGCATGATGATGCGCGGGGTGGAAAAGCAGCACTCGGGGGCGATCACCAGTTCCATGCTTGGCGCGTTCCGGAACAACAAAGAAACCCGCAACGAACTGCTGTCCCTTATCGGCCAGCGGGCACGCGCCATCTAGGGATTTCCACCCAGGATGCGTGCTAGCATCGGGTCATGGCCGACCAGATCCGCCTGTTTGAGGCAGGTCCAGACCCGTTTGGGCGAATGTGGAAAGCGCAGTTTCGCTGGCTACAGACCGGAATTTCCATTCGCCATGCCGACACGGTGGACGTTAAATTTACCGTCACGCCCGAAGGCGGCGACCCCGAAGAAAAGGTAATCGCACTTCCCCACGTCGCTCTTCTCTCCGTTTGCGAGTCGCATGGACATCCCCTCAGCGATCCGGTCTGCATGCGTATCGCCGCCGCCCATCTCAAATACATGATCGAAACGTCCGAAGACATGGACAAAACCCTGGTGACTTTGGGTCTGGAGGAAATCGCTGCGTACGATGAGAAGTTGCACAGTGTAACAGTTCCCCGGCGCGCTTAATCCATCGTGCGAGCGGGTCCTGAGTAGCATTCGAAATTTGCTTCAGCTTATAGGGTGATCTTCAAAGGATAGATTATGGTCAGTTGTCCCAAATGTGATGCTCCCATCGACGTTGAAGAGGAAGAATTGGACGAGGGCGACGTGCTTTCGTGCGATGAATGCGGAGCTTCCCTCAGCGTTGCCAGCGTGAATCCGGTTGAATTGAAAACGGAGGATGATGACGACGACGACGAGGATGATTTCGACTACGACGAGGACGAAGACGAGGATGACGACGAGGACGAGGAAGAAGAGGAAGAAGAGACCTGGCACTGATTTTCCCAGGTTCCCCAACGCTCGTCATGCCTTTCCGTCGTGCTGCCTTTCCGCTGCTGTTTGCTTCTCTGATTACGTTCGGACAGGACATCGCTCCTCCCACTATCCCCGATTCAGGGCAGAACAAGCTGCCGCCGAACACACGGGTGATAGAAGGCATGGTGGTGGACACTAAAGGCGCTCCGGTCCCAAATGCCGTTGTACTGCTGAGGGACACAAAAACTCTTCAGATTCGTTCCTATCTGGCGCGGCCTGATGGGAATTATCATTTCTTCGGATTGAGCACAGACGTCAATTACCAAGTGCGAGCCCACAACGGAGAAATGACGAGTCCCTGGAAACTCGTCAGTGTCTACAACAGCCGGCTGCATGTGAAGATCGATCTAAAATTGAAGAAAAAGATTGAGCCTGAAAAGAGCTAGAGCCGCCCCTTTCGGAAGAATATGAAGCATTCAGAAATCCTTTCGAGGATGAAAGAGATAGCGATTGTCCCGATTGTGCGGACATCGAGCGCCGCGATGGCGATTGCGGCGGTGGAAGCCGTGTACGAGGGCGGGATTCCCTGCGTGGAGATCACCATGACGGTCGAAGGCGCGGTGAAGGCGCTCGAGGCGGTCGCCGACCGCTATGGAGACCGGATCCTCCTGGGAGCGGGAACGGTGCTCGATCCGGAGACGGCCCGCATTTGTATGTTGGCGGGCGCTCAATTTTTCGTGACGCCCAGCCTGAATACCCGGACGATCGAGGCCGCGAAACGGTATAGCAAGCCCGTTTTTCCCGGTGCATTGACGCCGACCGAGATCCTGACCGCTTGGGAAGCCGGCGCGGACGGAGTCAAAGTGTTCCCCTGCAGCGCGGTAGGTGGAGCAAAGTACATCAAGGCGGTGAAGGCGCCGTTTCCCCAGATTGAGCTCGTGCCGACCGGCGGCGTCAACCTGGACACGATTCAGGATTTTCTACAGGCCGGCTCGGCGGCGGTCGGAGTCGGTGGCGAACTAGTAGATGCCAAGTCCTGCGCCGAGAAAAATTACCAGCTGATCACGGAGCGAGCCCGCAAATTCCGGCAGGCAGTGGAGACGGCGCGGGGAACTAATAGCGCGGCACAGTAGGATCAATCTCACGGCTCCAGCGGTCGATTCCGCCGGTGATGCTGAAGCAATTCTCGACTCCGCGCTGGCGCAACCAGACCGCTACGTTCAGGCTGCGTACTCCGTGATGACATAGAACGGCCAGCGTATTTTCGTCTGCAAGCGCCTCGATAGATTGCAGTTGAGCAGGGATACTCTGCATCGGCATCAGGCGTGAATCGTCGATTCGCGCCACTGCGACCTCTTCCGGCTCACGGACATCGATGACCAGGATTTTTTCGCCTTTTTCCTG
Organism: Bryobacterales bacterium; assembly: GCA_025462985.1. Lineage (GTDB taxonomy): Bacteria > Acidobacteriota > Terriglobia > Bryobacterales > Bryobacteraceae > Bog-105. The sequence goes on from JAOAPP010000777.1 coordinate 4,834, forward strand.
GCGACTTCTCAGTTCCTGGGGGCTCAGTTCCAACGGTAATTCCATAAGTGCTTTCTTCAGAATAGCTGCCGGCCGCCCACTTTCACCCTGAAGAAGGCTCGCCTGGGAGCGTCGCTTCTAATGAAAATATTAGTCCCGTGCCATAATGGCTGCTCAAAGAAAGCGGACCTCCCATGCCGTTGTTATACGAGGCGATCGCGAAATACCATGAACTGCTCGACAGCAGGAGCTACCGCGATTTGGGCTGGGCGGAATGCATGCAGGAAGAGATGCGGCGCAAGCACCTGGTTGAATCCGGCCGCATCATTTCGCCCGTATTGCGTCCCGAATTTATCTCACGACCGCAACTGGAACAGCTGTCGGGAGTGGCTGAGCGCCTGACGACGATCCTGGATAAGGTGGAGGAGTGGGCCGCAGAGAGTCCGCAGCTACTCAGAAGGATCCAGATGGTGCCGGCGGAAAAGATGCTTGTGGCCCTATCTTGCGGGTATCCTCGCTCCAGCATTGCAACACGAATGGATGCAGGCCTGCAGAATGGCACCCTGTCGATGCGAGGTGTCGAAAGCTGTAAGCCCATTGGACTGGCCTACGGAGACTTGCTGGCCGACGTCTTTCTTGCGCAGCCAATTATGCAGGATTTCCGCCGGGGCGGATATCGTGCTTCGAAGCTGGGGAAAAAAGGCTCACTGCTCGCGACCATTCAGCGCGCCTGGAAGCAGTTTGGGGGTACACGGGCGCCGCAGGTAGCAATCGTCGAGTTTGGAGGCGTTCCGGGCAAATCCGCCAGCGAGGGGGAACTGCTGGCAGAGATTCTGCGGGCATCCGGCGCTCCAGCGCGGCGGGTGCAACCGGAGGAATTGCAGTTTCGAGACAACAAATTGCGGGTTGGCGATTTCGAGATCGACGTTGTGTTCCGGCGTTTTCTGACTCGAGAACTGCTCGCGCGTTTCGATCTGTCCCATCCGCTGCTGCGTGCTTATGAGGCGGGGGCAGTATGCGTTGTAAACGGGTTTCGATCCGAGATGGCACGGCGCAGAGCCATTTTTGAGCTTCTGACGGACGAGGCTGTGCTGGTGAAGCTCTCGGCGGCGGACCAGACGCTCGTACGGTCGTATATCCCTTGGACACGCTTTGTATCTGCCCGCAAGACCAGATACAAGGAAGAGGAGGTAGATCTGCTTCCGTTTATCCGGCGAGGCCGGCAGCGCTTCGTTTTGCGGCCCAACGAGGATACGAGCGAAGACCCTGTATTCGTCGGAGCCCGTCTGAGCCAGGCCACCTGGGACGGCGCAGTGCAGGCGGCATTGCGAAGTCCTTACGTCGTTCAAGAGCACCAGACGCTTCCCCCGCAGGCGTTTCCTCTGCTCCAGTACGGTGAAGTTCAAATGAAGCAGGTCACGGTCTCCATGCATCCGAATGTCTACGATGGGGAGTTGCAGGGAGCATCCGCGAGCCTGGAGTTCTGGTCGAATGGATTCGCGCGCCCCGTGGCTCTCGCGCCGGTCCTCGTCATCGATCGAAGTTGATCGTGTGAGCTGCCGTAAGACCGTTCTCCAACTTTCGATCGATGCCGAGGGGTTAGGCTCCTATTAGAATGGTGTCACTTCCCCAGCAGATGAGAGTTCCCAGGTTGATTGCGTGTGTGGCGGTCTTGTGCGCGTTGGTGCTCACGGCGGATGTGTCCCCGGCAGACAACAAGCTTTGGGAGTATCGGAACCTCGGCAAGGCGTTTTACGAGAATCCCGACACCCATCTGCAGTCGGTGGATGCGCTGCATTCCGCGCTGAATCTTGCGCCCAATTCGGTGCGGGAGCACGTCAATTATGGATTGGCGCTGTTGCGCGCCGGGCGAAACGATGCGGCAGTGGAGCAACTGACGGCGGCGCAGAAGCAGGACCCATTGCTTCCGCATACCTGGTTCAACCTGGGCATCTTTTACAAACATGCGGGAGAGTACGACAAGGCCATTGAGCAGTTTCGCGGAATGATTCGCCTGACGCCGAACGAGCCGATGGCGCATTACAATCTGGCTTCGGTGCTGCGTTCGAAGGGGGACCTGGAAGGCGCGCTCCCTGAGTTTCTCGAAGCGGAGAAGTTGAATCCGAACCTGGCCGGTCCGCACTTTCAACTGTTCAGCTTGTATCAGCGCATGGGCAAACGCGAGGAGGCGATGAAGGAACGCCAGGCGTTTGAGGAAGCCAAGAAGCACAACGAGGGCGCCGCAGTTCCGGAAGACATGGAGTGGTGTTTCTACGCTGAACTCTACGATCCGCCAGATCCGCGCCCGTACGCTGGTTCGGAACCGACCAAATATGACGACAAGACGGTTGCCACCGGAATAGGTGCGGCATATGCCGGGATGGTGTTGATTGACTCGGAAACTTCGGGGAATCCGGACCTAGTTGTGTGGTCAGAAAAGGGAGTCGCGCTCTATCGGCGCGGTGTGCAGGCGGCGAATGGCATCGGACTTGACGGATTGAGCGGCGTTCGATCAGTAGTTGTGGGCGACTACGACAATGACGGCTTCGCGGACCTGGCCATTCTGACGGCCTCCGGGGCGAGCCTGTTTCATAATGACCATGGCAAATTCAGCAAGAGTGTCGATCTGCCGAATACAGCGGGCGCGACTGCGCTTCTTTGGCTTGATTACGACCATGACAACGATCTGGATCTGCTGGCCTTCGGGCAGACCTCTTCGCTGATGCGCAATATCGGGAGCGGAAAGTTCGAAGACCACAGCGCCGGGTTTCCTTTTGTGAAGGGGCAGGCGCTGGAGGCCGTTCGATTTGCGGTCCGAGGCGACACGGCGGCACAGGACTTCGTAGTTTCGTACGCGGACCGGCCGGCGACTCTTTATCATGACCGCTTGAACGAGAAGTTCGAACCTGAAGAAATCGCCGCATTACCGGCAGGATCGATCGGGCTGGATATTCAGGACATCGATCACGATGGGCTCCTGGATGTTGTGAGCTACGGGCCGTCGCTGCATGCGGTTCGGAACGAGAATGGGGTCCGGTTTGTGGCGGCACCCAATCCCAAGACTGCTCCCTCGGCTGCGCGCGCCGACTTCAACGGTGACAATCGGGAAGATCATGCCGCGATTCTGTCGGATGGCTCCTTGCATCTCTATACGAACGCTTCGCCCGCGCAGCACTGGTCAACGGTTCGCATCGGCGGGATAAAGAACATCAAGTTAGCGCCGGGAGCCACCGTCGAGGTGAAGTCCGGGATCTTTTATGACAAGCGCATTTACGCCGGCGTGCCCATCGCGTTCGCTCTAGACGGCCACTCGGATTTCGATACGGTGCGGATTACATGGCCGAATGGGTTGATCCAGAATGAGGTGCACCAGAAAGCCGGTGCAGTTCTGACTATTGCGGAGGCACAGCGCCTGTCGGGATCATGCCCCATGATTTTCACCTGGAATGGCAAGGAGTTCCAGTTCATTACCGACGTTCTCGGAGTTGCGCCGCTCGGCGCGAGTTCCGGCGATGGAAGCTACTTCCCGGTGGACCATGACGAGTACATCCAGATACCGGGCACGGCACTCCAGGTGAAAGACGGTGAGTATCAGGTTCACATCACCGAAGAGTTGCACGAAGTATCGTACCTGGACAAGGTTCAGTTGATTGCAGTGGATCATCCGGCGAAGGTCAAGATCTATACGAACGATAAGTTCAAGTCCCCTCCCTATCCGGAATTCAGACTCTTTGGATCGACTGAAGAAATTCACCCAGTGCGCGCCGTCGAGGGAAATGGAACGGATGCAACGGCGCGAGTTGCGCGGCAGGATCATGCGTACCCGGATACTTTTTCGCATAACGATTCGGGCGTGGCCGAGATGCATACGCTCGATCTCGATTTCGGCAGTGCAGCCAGTGATAATCGTGCGGCGCTGGTCCTGAACGGGTGGGTGGACTGGGCGGACGGCAGCACATTCCTGGGCGCTGCGCAGAACGGCGGCGGGGGGCTGACGTTTCCTTACATACAGGTGAAGGATGCGGCCGGCAAGTGGCGGACGGTGGTGGAAGACATGGGCATCCCGTCCGGAAAGCCGAAGACGATGGTGGTCGATCTCACGGGCAAGTTCCTGTCGAAGTCGAGAGAAGTACGGATTGTCACCAACCTGTGCGTGTACTGGGATGAGGTCTTCCTCATCGACAATGCTGCCGAGCCGAATGTTCGGCTGATAAACGTGCAGGCGAACGCGGCAGACCTCAACTTTCGCGGATTCTCGAAGCCGGTGATCGATCCTGCCCGTCAGCAGCCGGAGAAGTTTTTGTATAACCAGGTCGCCCCGGTGTCCAACTGGAATCCAACAGCCGGCAAGTACACGCGCTATGGAGACGTCAGACCTTTGGTGAACGAAGTGGATGACAAGCTGCTTGTCATGGGCTCGGGCGATGAGTTGAAGCTTACTTTCCCGGCGGCGAATTTACCGCAGCTGCCCAACGGCTGGTCGCGCGATTTTCTGCTGCTTGTTGATGGTTGGGCGAAGGATTCGGATGCGAACACGGCGTTCAGTCAGAGCGTGCTGCCGCTTCCCTTCCATGGCATGAGCTCTTATCCATACAAGTCAAGCGAGCACTTCCCGGACGACCCCAAGCATGCGAAGTACGTCCAGGAGTATCTGACTCGTCCAGCTCTTCGTCTCATTCGGCCGCTGCCGTCAGTGAAGGGTTTAGATTAGACCGTTTGAAATGAAGGTTCAGTCAATTTTTCTCGTATCGGCCCTCGTTGCGGGGGCCGGGTTTAGCATCGCAGGTTTCGTGCCGGGAACGGGAGTTCAGTTCGCGGATGTTACGCAGAACGCGGGAATTCGCTTCTCTCATAACAGCGGCCATACCGGCAAGAAATTAATGCCGGAGACTGTCGGGTCCGGCTGCGCCTTTATCGATCTTGACGGCGATGGATGGGCGGATATCTTGCTGATCAACGGCAAGGATTTTACTCCCTCCGGACGCCGGTCTTTGCCTGCGTTCTATCACAACAACCGCGACGGTACGTTCACGGATGTCACTCGCGGCAGCGGTCTCGATATCGAGATGTACGGCATGGGCGTATCGGTGGCCGACTACGACAACGATGGCCGTCCGGACCTGTATGTGACTGCGCTCGAAGGCGACCGGTTGTTTCACAATGAAGGCCAGGGACGTTTCCGTGATGCGACCGCGCAGAGTGGGATCCACAATGCGAATTTCGGCACCGGTTCAGCGTGGCTCGATTATGACAAGGACGGGAAGGCAGACCTGTTTGTCGCCAATTATATTCAGTGGAGCAAGGATAAGGACCTGTGGTGTTCCATGGACGGAAGCACCAAGTCATTCTGCACGCCCGAGACGTACAAAGGGACCTCCTCGAAACTGTTTCACAACCTAGGGAATGGGAAGTTCGAGGATGTGACAGAGAAGGCGGGATTGGGAGACAAGGCCAGCAAGTCGCTTGGCATCGTCACCTTTGACTACAACGGCGATGGATGGACGGATATCTTCGTCTCGAACGATACGCAGCCGAGCAAGCTTTACAAGAACAACGGAAATGGAACGTTCACAGAGGAAGGCATGCAGGCTGGCATCGCTTTCGGAGAGGACGGCGTTGCGCGCGGCGCTATGGGCGCCGATGCGGCGGATTATGACCGGTCAGGCCGGCCGCACCTTCTCGTTGGGAACTTCTCAAACCAGATGCTGGCGTTGTATCACAACGAGGGCAACGGCTTCTTTATCGATCAGGCGCCTTCCACTACGATCGGCCATTCGAGCCTGCTCAGCCTGACGTTTGGTGCTTTCTTCTTCGATTTCGATCTGGATGGTTACCCTGACATTCTTGCGGCGAACGGCCATATCGAACCTGACATCAACCGCATCCAGTCCAAGATCAGCTACCGGGAAGCGCCGCTGCTCTTTCGAAACACCGGAGGCGGACATTTCGAAAACGTCAGTAATGATGTTGGGCCGGACTTTCGCAAGCAGATGGTGGCGCGCGGGGCGGCCTATGCGGACTTTGATCATGATGGCGACCTGGACGTACTCATCAGCAACAACGATGGACCGCCTGTTCTTTACAGAAACGACGGCGGGAACAAGAATAACTGGCTTACGGTGCGTTTGACGGGGACCAAATCCAACCGCAGCGCGCTCGGCGCCGTCGCGCGGGTCCAGAGCGCATCGGGCAAGCAATGGCAGACCGTTCACAGCGGATCGAGCTATTGTTCGCAAAGCGAGGAGGCTTTGACGTTTGGCCTCGGTCGCGACGCCTCGGCTGCGAGTCTCGAGGTAGAGTGGCCGAGCGGCGCCAAACAGCAGTTCAAGAATGTTCCCGCCAAAGGATTCGTGACGGTTGATGAGGCGCGCGGCATACTCAAGTAATGAAAATTTCCTCGACCGCGGCTTTGGCTTGGTTTGCCGCCGCGGCATGCGCGCAGGCTGCGCCCCCCACGGCACAGCAGATTATCGACCGCATTCAGAAGAATGTCGGTGTCGCGTGGACAACTCCCACGGTTGATACCTTCAAAGCGGGAGATCCGCAGACGCCGGTCACCGGAGTTGCCGTGACCATGATGGCAACGCTCGATGTCCTGCAACGGGCGGCGGCTTCGGGTAGGAATTTGGTAATCACGCATGAGCCGACTTTTTACGGCCACCTGGACCAGACCGATGTTCTGGAAAAGCAGCATGACAGCGTGCTGGCCGCTAAGGAAGCGTTCATACAGGAGCACCACATGGTGGTCTGGCGGTTTCATGACCACTGGCACAGGCGGCAGCCCGATGGGATTCTCGAAGGGATGAAGCATGCGCTTGGGTGGGACAAATATCAGAATCCGGCGAAACCGATGCTTTTCACACTTCCCGAGACGACGCTCAGCGATCTCGCGGCGGATACGAAGAACAGGCTGTCGATCAATGTGGAGCGGGTGGTGGGCGACCCGGAATTGAAGTTCACTCGTGTCGCTCTTATTCCGGGGGCTGCCGGATCGGCGATGCAGATCAAAGCCCTGGAGCGAGACGACGTGGAAGTTCTGGTGATCGGGGAAACGCCGGAGTGGGAAACAGTCGAGTACGTGGCGGATGCGGTGACGGAGCACAAGCACAAGGGACTGATCATTCTAAGCCACATTCCGTCGGAGCAGGCCGGGATGGAAGAATGTACCCGGTGGCTGAAAGGCTTTGTGACGGATGTGCCGGTGGAGTTTGTTCCAGCTCCGCAACCATTCTGGATGCCGCGCTGAACTTCTTGGCCTGGGATGCGTCTACTCTGAACAGATGAGAGACATGTTTTCCCTACGGCCCACTTTGAAGGCATTGACTATCGGCGGGGCCGTCAGTTTGGGCGCATTTTCACTTGGCGCATTTGCGGCCGGCGCCTTGGCGGTGGGCGCGATGGCTATCGGCAAACTCGCGATCGGCAAGGCGGGCATTGGTTCGCTTCATATCAAAAACCTCTGCGTGGACGAGCTGACAGTTTCCAAACTGACGGTGAAAGAGCGGGAGGGACGCAGTGAGTGAGCTTCTCTTCGCCGTTCGTCTTCTGTGGAAGTCGCCTTCTTTTACTTTGGTCGCGGTTCTCACTTTAGCGCTTTGCATTGGGGCGAACACGGCCATTTACAGTGTCGTTGACGCAGTCCTTTTTCGGCCGCTTCCGTACCCCGAACCCGACCGCCTCGCCCTGGTGGTGACACGAGAGTCCGGACGTGGAATGTCGGGCGAACAAACGGAGCAGAATGGCCGCAGCTGGCAGGTGCTCCACCAGAATGCCAAATCTGTAGATATTGCCGTATTTTCTGACGGGGCCAGCGGAGTCAACCTGTTTTCAGAAGCAGGCGCGCAGTACGTTCAGCAGCAGCGAGTGTCCGCCAGATTCTTTCGTACGTTAGGAGTCTCGCCGATTATCGGGCGTGAGTTTTCCCCCGATGAGGATCTCCCGAACGGGCAGCCTGTCGTCATCTTGAGCAACGTTCTGTGGCGCCGTGATTTTCACGCGGATGCCAGGACTGTGGGGAAGAAGATCTTTCTTCGCGGCGAGCCTTACACGGTGACCGGCATCATGCCTCCGGGCTTCCGGACCGAAAGCCGGGCCGATCTCTGGACGCCGCTGCAGCCATCCACCAGCGGCGAAGGAGGCGGGACCAATCACCAGGTGCTCGCGCGTCTTCACCCCGGCGTCACGTGGGCCCAAGCACAGGTCGAAGTCGCGCACCTTGGCAAATCGCTATCCGTGAACGTCACCTGCCCGGGGACATTTCCGCCTCGCTCGGGCTGATTCCGCTGCAAGCAGGGCTGACGGAGCAGGTTCGCACACCACTGCTGATTCTATGGGCCGCGGTCGGGTCCGTATTGCTGTTCGGATGCGTCAACATTGCGGGCCTGCAGCTGGCTCGACCGGCGAACCGTTCACGGGAGATAGCCACGAGAATGGCGTTGGGCGGCAGTAAGGGAGCCGTTATCCGGCAATTGCTGGTCGAAAGCTTGCTGCTCGCTGTGCTTGGCGGTAGTCGCGGAGGTGGCGCTTGGAGTCTGTATCCTGGTCGGCGCCGGGCTTCTGCTGCGGACCTTTGCGCACCTGGTCTCGCTTCCGCCCGGGTTTGACGGGAGCCACGTTCTCAGCGCGAGTCTCTCGTTGCAAGATGCTCGTTACGCCGAGGGCGAAAAGACAGAGAGGCTGTTCCGTGAGACTCTCGCACGCATTCTTAAAACGCCCGGCATCGAATCCGCCGGCATCGGCCTTTCGCTGCCATACGCACGAGCGCTAAATGATGGTTTCACGCGCCCTGACAGCCCTCAGCCGGACGACCCGAAGATCACAAACGTGACCTACGTGACCCCAGGCTATTTCGAGGCCCTGCGGATGAATTTGTTGCGCGGAAGACGCTTCGATTGGCGCGATACGAGTGCCGGACCGCAAGTGGCGGTCGTGAACGAGGCCTTTGCACGGCGATACCTCAGTGACAAGCCGCCTCTTGGACTGCATCTCAAGACAGTGGCCGCCCTTCGCGAGATCGTCGGCATCGTCGGCGACGTCCAGCAAGGCTCGGGGTGGGGAGATTTCGGCCCAATCGGCGCAGCGCCCACGATCTATGTGCCGGCGGCGCAGGTACCGGCCGGCTATCTGCAGATGGTTCACACCTGGTTCTCGCCCAGTTGGGTGATTCGCAGCTCAGGTAGCAGGCAGAGCATCATCGCTACGCTGCAGAGCGCTATTGCGGACGTAGATCCTCACCTGCCGTTTTCAAGCTTCAAAAGCATGGATGAAGTCAGGGCTGAGTCCGTGGCGTTTCAGCGGGTCACGGCGACGCTGCTCTCGATGCTCGCGGAACTAGCCCTTCTGCTCGCCGGATTGGGCATTTACGGGCTAGTTGCAAGCACGGTGGTGGAGCGCACGCGAGAACTCGGCATCAGAATGGCAGTGGGCGCGACCGTGCTTCAAGCGATGAAAGCCGTCGTTCTGCCTGGCATGGCTCTGGCAGGTGTGGGACTATTCGCCGGCTGTATCGCTTCGCTCGGCACCACACGTTACCTTCGGTCGTTGCTGTGGGGTGTAAGACCAACAGACGCGCTTACGTTGGCCGTTGTCTGCGGGCTGCTGATGACGGTTGCAATACTCGCAAGTGTCGTTCCCGGGTTGAGAGTGGCCAAGATCGATCCGGCCATCAGCTTACGAGGGAACTAGGATTTACTGCGGTGGCTGCGCCGGTTGTGCTGCTGTCGGGTTGGGAGCCGGATTCGTCCCACCCGTGGTGTCTTGACTGCCTTGATCGGTCTTCAGGCCAGGGCTCGGCGCAATGGACGGATTCACACCCGGCGATCCGAAGCCTGGAGTCGATGGCTGCAGATTCTGGCCACCCGCGCCGTTCTGGAGATTGGAAGTGGTTCCCATGCTGGTGTCTTTGGCCGGGTCATACCAGAACTCCCAGAGCGAGTAGTCACTTTGGTCTTCCACTTTCTTGATGCTGTGGCCCTTTGCCTTACTGGCAACCCCGGCAAACGCGCCGCCCAGAATATTGCCGGTTGCACCGGTTGTGGACGTGAGTCCGCCGCCAGCGAGCGCTGCGGCTGCCGTTTGTGCCTGCGGCTGACCGGCTCCGCTATTGAACAGATTCTGCACCATCTGCATGGAATTCGCTCCGCCGCTGGCCTGTTGATTCGCGGCAGCAGCCGCCGGGCCTGACTGAGGTCTGGCGCCGCTATCCGACGATCCCGCCGATTGGTCCTGAGCGGGAAGAAGCGGAGTGGATGGATCCTGGTCGAGTTCGCTGCCTGTCGGAGTGCTTCCGGATGCGCCGCCCTGCCCGTTGGCAGACATTGTCGGAGCACGTTTTGCCAAAGGAGCGACTTTCACATCAGAATCTGACGAAGTATCAGAACTGTTGCTGCCGAAGGCACTTGATCCGGTTTGAGTGTTTGCACTCTGATCAGCGGGTTGTGCGCCAAAGCCGTTCCTGGCGCCAGATCCGAAGCCGGAACCGTTGGTGGTCGCGGCCCCGTTCTGGCCGAGGAGCGGGTTCTGGTTCAGCCTCTTCACTTTCGAATCGATGAGTTGTCCGCCGGGCCCGGCGTGCAACAGCCGCCAATCGTCTTTACCGGTGAATGGGTCGGTATAGCGATGGCGGAGGAAGCGGACGTTGTTGGTATTTTCCAGCATTTCAATATTGGCCGGATAACGTCCCTTGAACTTCCTGTAATAAAGCTGGACGGCGCGCTGATACTCATGGCCGCGATCAAGTAGCGTTTGTTCCTTCTGACGCCTTGCTTCGAATGCTGCGACAGGCATCTCGCGGTAAAGCATGATCGCGATGATGGCAGCAAAGACGAAGACGATCAGGAGCGCCGATCCACGCTCGCCTCGGCGGCGACGAATAACTCTAGGCTGATACTGATCGCTCATTGCCGGATCCCTACTGCTGCCTTGCTTCCGGAACTACCGGCAGGGTCTGGCCCTGTTTAATCTGCGTATCTTCCAGACGCGCAGTAGCTGCGTTCAGTTCACGGACCAGGTAACGATGGTCGATCAGTTCTCCTTCGGCGGCGATCAAGATGTTGTCGCCCTCCAGGAAAAGACCGCGGCTATTTTGTCCCTTTTGCGCGGGACGAACAAACCCGTAGAATTTCAACGGGATGTTGACTTGCGGCGGGAGGGACTGGACCGGTCCGGCAACTGTCTGCTGAGAAACGACGGGAATGACTGGCCCTTTCGGAACCGGCGGCAAAGCACCAGCCGCGGCGCCGGGATCCGGACCAATTTCAAATAAGCTTCGGCCGGCTTTGGCCTGTTCCACTGACTGCAGGCGCTGGAGGGAATCCAGCCGCAGAGTCGGGTCAATGTCTCCCCGGGTCGCATCAACTGGACGGATGCGAAGAATGCCGCGGTCGTTATTGACCCGGTTGCGGCGGGCGATTTTGGTCCTGGCGCTCGCCGAAGCTACCGGGAGCGACGCCACATCGGCGCGAGGAGCAGGGGTACTTGTCGACGGCGTTTCGTCGCCGCGGGAGTTGAACCAGAAGATAACACCCGCAACCAGAACCAATCCGCCCACCAGCAGCTTGGGGTCAAGCCCCAGTCGAATACCGAAGATCTTTGTTCCCGGGGACGCGTTCATGGCCGACCTGCCGCAGGTACAGGCACATCTTCGCGAACAATGGCCTGGAAGCGGATAGATGCGTTGATCTGCTGCCCCCGCTGCTGAGGTGATGCTTGCAGTGTGTCGAGCATGAGGAGCATCGGCGATTTATCCGCCTGGTACAGAAAACGCATCAGATTGTCGTAGTTACCTTCGTAGCTGGATGTGATGTTTAGAATGGACAGGTCCGCAGATCCTTCGACCGGCTCTTCGGAGAAAACACCCTCGCGCTGCTGGACTCCGGACTCCTTGGCCATTCGCTGGATTTCGGAGATCACCTGATGGTAGGCGACGCGCTTAGGTAGAAAGTATTTTGCCTGGAAGTCGACGGCCTGCTCGCCTCCGGTCTGGACCTTTCCGGAGATAAATCGAAGCCGCGCGGCGCCCGCTTTGCTGGACGCAATCTGACGCTGAGTCTGCCGGCTTTCTTCGAGCAGTTCCTGCCGGGTTCCACCGGGTGGCGCGATGTACAGGAAAAGTGCGACTGCATTGGCGATAACGAGCAGACCAATCCCGGCCTGCAGCCAGAAACGAGGACTGCGCCGATCGACTCCGCGCGTCAGGGAAGCGAAATCAAAGTTTCTGCGCATAGGACACCATTACCCGGTACTTGTAAAGCGGATCATTTTGGGTCGGCGGCGTTTGATTTACGACCGAAGCCGCGCCGAAGAGACTGGACGATTCCAGGTGCTTCAGCAACTCGACCACAGCATCGGGGCGGTCCGTTCCGATGACCATATCCAATTGCACATGATTGACCCCGCCGTTTTCCTGTGCACCCAGCTGCGGTAGCCGGATGACTTCGACCCGCATGTTGTGAGGGACCACGGTTTTCAAATCTTCGAACACTTTTGTCCAACTGACTGAGCGCCGGGCAATCAGTTCATTGAGGAAGACGTTCGTGGAGAACACGTCTGCATTCTGCGGCTTGGCGAGAACGCTGGCGAACTGCCCCTGTTGACGCTGCAGGGTCTGCAGTTGGGTGCGCTCGGCTTCGATCTGCCTGCGGATGTCCGCAGCGGCCGCGCGCTCATGCAGCACCATTCCGATCAGGACCAGCAGCGAACACAGAAGCGCGGCGCACAACGCTGCATAAGTGGCGTTCTGCGCACGCTCTTTTCGAAAAGGCTGCGAGGCGAGGTTCATCAGCTCAGGTGTGGCTCTCATCATGCTGCGTACTGCTCCAACAGACCGAGAACTCCGGCGTTTTCCTGCACTGCGTCACCGAATTTGGATCGGACCTTTTCATAGGGAATATCAAATTCAGCGGTGGCCAGGGCTCCTATGCGTTCCGTTCGAGCGCCGAAGCCACAAAGGAGAAGCCGCGCCACTTTGCTTCCGATCTGGTCTTCGGCGAAGGCCACAGTCTGCTGGATCAGTCCGAGCACACTGTCGTCGGGATAATCAGTCGATTCCTCTCCCGCAGCCAAATCCAGGCAGCGCGCCAGTCGCACGCGTCCGGCCTGAAGCAGCAACACGGAAAGGGTGGTTCCAGCAGTTTTCGCTACCAGAGTCAACCCGGGTTCAGCACTGGCGAACAGCGGCAGCGCGGCCACACTGGATGGCATCACCAGGCCAACGCGGTAGCCGGCATCCGTCAATACTGACTCGTATTCGGTGAGGATCGGGAGTGCGATGGCGACGGCCAGGACTTCCACTCGTTTAGCCTCCTGCACCTGGATGGAATAGGCCAGCTTCGCTTCCTCCACATGGAACGGAACACTTTTTCGCAACCGAAACCGCAGAAGGGCGGTGCGCTCCTCTTCGCCGGCGGGGAATTCCTGAAAATCCAGGATCGTCATGCGGGCGGCGTAATCCGGAATGACAAGGGCAGCCGTATTTCGTCGCGTCCCAGCCAGTGGAGCGCTTCGGCTTACTAAATCCCGATAAGACTGCGGACGAAGCACGTTCGGAGCGCTGGGAGAGGGATTCAGCGATTTCTCATCTAACCGCTCCAGTTTCCGTTCGGCGGGATCCTGCCAGGACGCAATAGCGACGGCCGTTTCGCTCAATTCGAAAAACCGTTCCGGCGGCGGTTCGGAGATCAAGCGACCTAATTTGGTGAAAAGCGACAAACGTACCTACCCTTCGATGAACGTGACCTTGTTGGCTTCGCGCAGAGTGGTGACGCCTTCTCTGACGCGATCGAGAGCAGAGTGGCGCAGAAAGGTCATCCCCTCATCGCGGGCCGCGCGCTTGATCTCAGAGGTCGGTCTACGTTCCAGAATCATTTCCCTGATGCGCTCGGATAAGTCGAGCAGTTCATGAATCGCTGACCGACCGCGGAACCCGGTGCCGCTGCATTCCATGCAGCCACGACCCTCATAGAACGGAAAGTCGCGCCATTCATCGAGATCGAGGCCGCTCTCGACCAGCAGTTCGTCATCGTAATCCACACGCTGCCTGCAATGCGGGCAGATGACGCGAACCAAACGCTGCGCCAGGATGCAGTTCAAGGATGACACAAAGTTGTACGGCTCCACTCCCATGTTGAGAAATCGCCCGAGGACGTCCAGAACGTTGTTGGCGTGAACTGTGGTGAAGACGAGGTGGCCGGTAAGGGCGGCGTTGATGGCGATCTGCG
>JAOAPP010000781.1 GCA_025462985.1 Bryobacterales bacterium
GAATTTGGACGCGAATTCGAAGCTCTTGAAAACTTTCGGGCGAAGCTCGCCGCCGAACCCGAGCTGGTCATTCTCTTCGGCGCCGCGATCAAGGGCGAAGCTGTAGGCCGGTTAGTCGCGTTCGGAGATTCGCTCGGCATCCCGGTCAAATACGTCTGCCTTGTCGATTACTCGAACTCGCGGGGATCTTACGACATTGGCTTGCTGCCCGATCTTATGCCCGGTTATCACAACATCCGCGAAGCCGGTCTCGAACCCGGTCTCAATTACGATCAGATGCTCGCAGACCCCACTCTCGACGCGCTCTGGATTGTCGGTTCCAACCCGCTTTCGCGCCAGCCGCTCGGGGCGACCAACGCCTTCCTTGTCGTGAATGACATGTTCTTGACCGAGACTGCCCGGCGTGCCGATGTCGTCTTCCCGGTCGCCTCTGCGTATGAGAAGAGTGGAACGGCGACTAACGTCACCGGCGAGGTGCAAAAAGTAAGCCGCGGGGCCAGGACCATGGGAACCAAGTCCGATCTTGAAATCCTGTTCCTTCTGGCGAAAGAGATGCGTGAAAATCTTGGCTCCGCCAAGCCCGACGATGTCCTGCGGGAAATCAGCACCTCCGTTCGCGGTTATAACTTCTCGATCCCGCTGGTGCAGACCGGCAGCCCGGCGACAACTATGCCTTTGAACGGACGGATCGAGTTCCAGTCCAACCCGGACCTGGTACGCTCCGCCGGAAACACCTTGTACACGTCCGGAACCCTGGGACGCTACTCCAAAATGCTCAATTGCGTCCTTGAAGCTCCCGGCGAACTCTACCGCGATCCCCTCAAAAAGATCGGCATGCGAGACGGAAGCGTTCTCCTCGAAACGCAGACAAAAGAACAATGAACATCAACTTCATCGTTGTCAGTCTGATCAAGATCCTGCTTGTCTTTGGTATCTTCATGACTACGCTTGCCTACTTGCAGTGGGTCGAGCGCAAGGTTCTGGCGCATATTCAGCTCCGGACCGGCCCTTTGCGGGTCGGCCCGCACGGGTTGATGCAGCCTCTCGCGGACGTCTTCAAGCTTCTGACAAAAGAGGACCTGCTTCCGCCGTACGTCAACCGCTTCTTCTATCTGCTTGCGCCCTTCATCGCAGTCTGCCTGGCCTTGATCACCATTTCCGTGATCCCGTTCGGACCTGAGGTTCAAATCTTCGGCGTCCGCACCTATATGCAGATCAGTGATCTGAACGTCGGCATCCTGTTTTTTCTGGCCCTGAGCGCGGTCAGCGTCTACGGCGTTGCACTGGCCGGCTGGTCTTCGAACAACAAGTACTCGCTGCTCGGCGGTTTGCGCAGCAGCGCGCAGATGATCAGCTACGAGCTCCCCTTGACGCTTGCGATCGTCGCGCCGCTTCTGCTCGCGAATCACTTGAGCTTCCGTGCGATCTCCGATGCGCAAGCTGGTTATTATCTCGGCTTCATCCCGCGCTGGAACGTGTTTCAATTTCCGTTCCCGCAAGTTTTGGGCTTCCTGATTTTTCTCATCTCCGCCTTTGCCGAAACCAATCGCATTCCGTTCGATCTTCCCGAAGCCGAAAACGAACTGGTAGCGGGCTTCCACACCGAATACAGCAGCATGAAGTTCGCCTCGTTCTTCATGGCTGAATACGCCAACATCGTCAACATCACGTGCGTGGCGACGTTGCTGTTCCTCGGCGGCTGGCATCCGCTGTTCCCGGCGCCGTTTTCGAACTGGATCGCACCACTGGTCCTGCTCTTTGCCGCTGCCATGTGTTTCTTCCAAGGCACGCAGCCGGCTCGCAAAGGCGACCGCATCACGTTTCCGATCTTTGGTGTGGCGTTCCTGGTCCTGACCCTGATCTTTGCCGTGGCTGCTTCAGGTATTATCCCGGCACTGACCGCAATCCTGCTTGCGGTGTTCTGGTTCGCAGCTAAGGTCGGACTGCTGATTTTCATCTTCATCTGGGTTCGTGGAACACTTCCGCGCTTCCGCTACGACCAGCTCATGCACTTCGCCTGGACGTTCCTGTTCCCATTGGCTCTCATCAATCTGCTTCTGACGGCGCTCTTCGTCGCGCTGTTCCCAGGTAAGGCGTAAGCTCCATGGATACGATTCTCTTCATCGTCTTTGCGACCGTTGCCGTCGTGTGTGCTTTCAACCTGGTCTTTCAGACGCACCCGATCTCGAGCGCCCTGTCGCTCATCGGCGTCATGGGTTCGCTCGCCGTCCTTTATCTACTGCTCGGCGCAGAGTTCATCGCCATGGCACAGGTAATCGTATACGGAGGCGCTGTGATGGTGCTGTTCATCTTCGTCATCATGCTACTGAACGCCGGCACGGAAAAGGCGAGCTCCAAGTCCTGGTTCGCGCAGATCGCCGGACTTCCACTGCTTCTGGCCTTCGTTGCCGTTCTGGCATTCTTGATCCGCAGTGCGCTGCCGGGCGCCCTCGCCGTTCCGACCCGCGCCGTCGAGTTTGGCTCCTGGGTCGGCGGTTCGGCTGAAGAGATCGGAAAGCTTCTCTTTACTCAATACCTGCTGCCCTTTGAAGTTATCTCCATTCTGATCCTCATCGCGATTCTCGGCGCGGTCGTGCTGGCGCAAAAGGAAATCGACTAAGATGCACCTTCCTCCTGTACCGCTGTCCTGGTATCTCATCCTGAGCGCCATCCTCTTCGCTCTCGGAGCCGCGGGTTTTGTGTACCGCAAGAGCGTCATCACTGTTTTCATGTCGATCGAGCTGATGCTGAACGCCGTGAATCTCAGTTTTGTGACATTCTCGTACCAACTGCGGCAAATCGACGGTCACATCTACTCGTTCTTTGTCATGGTAGTCGCTGCCGCCGAAGCGGCGGTCGGCCTGGCCATTATCCTGACCATCTTCAAAAACCGCGGCACTCTCCAGATCGACGAAGTCGACTCGATGAAACTCTAACCGATCCCACAATGCATCTCTGGCTCATACCACTCTTCCCCTTACTCGGTTTTCTGCTCAACGGCCTCTTCGGAAAGCGCCTTGCCAAACCTGCCGTTAGCCTGATCGCGGTCGGCTCGGTCGCGTTATCGTTTCTGTACGTTCTTTATGTGCTGTCGAAAGCCTATCCGCTCACGACGCCTTTGTCCGAACATGACTTCACCTGGATACAGAGCGGGTTTCTGCAGGTCGGATTCGATCTGTTCGTGGATCGCCTGACGGCCATCATGCTGCTTGTGGTCACCGGCGTCGGCCTGTTGATCCACATCTATGCGACCGGTTACATGGCCGATGACACCGGCTACTACCGCTTCTTCAGCTACTTCAACCTGTTCATGTTCTTCATGCTGATTCTGGTCCTGGCCTCGAATCTGCTTGTGATGTTTGTCGGCTGGGAAGGCGTGGGCTTGTGCAGTTACCTGCTGGTGGGCTATTACTTCACCGAAGACTTCGCGAATAACGCGGCCAACAAAGCGTTCATTGTGAATCGAATCGGCGATTTCGGCTTTTCGCTGGCTATGTTCCTGGCCGTCATTGTCTTTAAGACTCTCGATTTCGGCAAGATGTCCGCAGCGGTAGGCACCATGCCGGTGGAAGCCTCGGTCGGAGCTGTCACGCTATTGACTCTCCTACTCTTCGTAGGAGCAACGGGTAAGTCGGCGCAGTTTCCTTTGTATGTCTGGCTTCCGGATGCCATGGCCGGCCCGACGCCTGTCTCCGCTCTGATTCACGCCGCAACCATGGTCACCGCCGGAGTATACATGGTGGCGCGCGTTTCGTTCCTGTTTAACCACACGCCGCTCGCCATGAATGTGGTCGCTATCGTTGGCCTGTTCACTGCCGTGTTCGCAGCCACAATCGGCATCACACAGAACGACATAAAGAAAGTCTTCGCCTACTCAACGGTTTCACAGCTGGGCTACATGTTTCTGGGTCTGGGTGTCGGAGCCTACTCAGCCGGTATCTTCCATTTGATGACTCATGCGTTTTTCAAAGCGCTTCTCTTCTTAGGCGCGGGCAGTGTCATCCACGGCCTTAGCGGTGAGCAGGATCTCAGGCACATGGGCGGTCTACGCAAGGCCATGCCCATCACATGCTGGACACTTGCGGTCGGCAGCCTTGCCATCTCTGGTTTCCCTTTCCTTTCAGGCTTCTTCAGTAAAGACGCCATTCTGTCCGCAGCCTATGTGCACGCGCCCTGGATGTTCTGGGTCGGCGCCATCACCGCCGGCATGACGGCCTTCTACGTTTTCCGAGCCTGGTTCCTGGCCTTCTTCGGGACTTATCGCGGCCACCATCACGCGCATGAATCGCCGTTCGTGATGACCGGTCCGTTAATCATTCTCGCTATTCTCTCCGCGGTCGGCGGCTACATCGATGTGCTGCACTGGTTGTCCCAGGCCTATCCTCTCGCAGAAAACGAGAACTCCACCGCGATGATTATCTCCGCTGCCTTCGGCATTATCGGAATCGCTCTGGCCTGGTTGCTCTATGTCGCGCGGCCCGGTCTGTCTGACTCACTTCGCACTGCCGCCGGCCCTCTGTACACGCTGGTCTCAAACAAATACTACGTGGACGAGGTTTACAACGACGCGGTCGTCGAACCCGTCAAAGGGCTCTCGCATTTCGTGCTGTGGAAAGGCGTCGATCAGGCCGTCATCGACACCTCGCTTGTCAACGGTTTTGGAATTCTCATCGGGCAGTGGGGCAACCTTCTGCGCCAGCTCCAATCGGGAAGCATTCGCAATTACGCCACCTGGGTACTGGCAGGATCGCTTCTTGTGATCTTTTTCCTGGGCGTGGTCGGAGGCGGACGATGAACCTCTTGCTTCTTACTCTCTTCATTCCGCTGATCGGATTCTTTCTCCTTTCCTTCCTGCCGCGCGATTCGAAAGCAGCCTACCCGCTGACGTTGATCGCCAGCCTACTCACTTTCGTCATCTCGCTTGGCCTGATCGGTCCTGTCCGCGAGAACGGCGCACGTTTCACCCACGTCATCGACAAAGCCTGGATCACTGGCCCCAGCATGCAGATCCGCTTTCACCTGGGAGTCGATGGAATCAATCTCTGGCTTATTGTTCTAAGCACCTTCCTCCTTCCCATTGGCATCTGGATGGCGCGCACCATGATTGCCGACCGCCGCAACACGTTCTTCGCTCTGCTGCTCCTGTTCGAGTTCGGACTCATCGGCGTTTTCTCCGCAATCGATCTCTTTGCCTTCTACGTGTTCTGGGAAGTGGCGCTCGTTCCCATGTACCTCATGGTCGGTGGCTGGGGAGGCGCGAAACGAGGCGCGGTAGCCGTCAAGTTCTTCGTCTACACTTTCGCCGGATCCATTCTGATGCTGGCGTCCATCCTGTACCTGCACAGCCAGGCCGGATCTTTCGACTACGCCGACATAATGACCGCCTTCTCGTCCGGCCGGGTCACTCTGTCCGCTACCCAGCAGTTTTATCTCTTTCTTGGCTTCTTCGCCGCGTTTGCAGTGAAGGTCCCGATTTTCCCGTTTCATACCTGGCAGCCCGACACATATACGGAAGCGCCCGCGCCTGCTACCTTTCTGCTTGCCGCCGCCATGTCGAAGATGGGAACCTACGGGCTCGTTCGATACAGCATCGCCCTGTTCCCTTATGGCGCACATAGCTGTTCCCGCTGGATCGCCGTGCTCGCCATCATCGGAATTATCTACGGTGCGCTCGTTGCGCTGGTGCAGCCAAACATCAAACGCCTGATCGCGTATTCGTCCCTCAGCCATCTCGGCTTCATCGTGCTCGGGATCTTCACCTTCAATCAGCAGGGAGCCGATGGCGCGGTCTACCAAATGATCGCGCACGGACTTTCGACCGGCGCGCTTTTCCTGCTCGCCGGATACATGGAGCAGCGCCGCGGCTCGATGGAGATCTCCGACTTCGGCGGCATTGCCTCTGCCGCGCCCGGTCTCGCAACCGCGTTTCTCGTCGCACTCCTCGCCAGCATCGGGCTGCCAACGTTGTGCAACTTCGTTGGCGAATTCCTGGTGCTGCAGGGCGCTGCCCTCGTCAGGTTCTCCTGGGCCGTTTGGGCCGCTGTCGGCGTCATTCTTTCTTCCGCTTACATGCTCTGGATGTATCAGCGTACATTTCTGGGCAAGTCAGACAATAAGAGCGCCGTGTTCCCCGATCTCACCGGCCGCGACTGGGCGCCCGTGGTGCCCCTGATCGTCCTGATGGTCTGGTTCGGCAGCTACACGCAATCTTTCATGCCGCCTATTTCTTCTGCCACCTCTCACATCCTCGATGAAAGCAGGATGAACGATGAGTATCGGGTGAAGCTCGTTACCCCACGCTCCGGTCAGTTTGCGCAGGTGCTTCATGCTCGGTAACTTTCAGCCCCACGCGGTCGAGTATCTTCGGTTCCTGCCCGAGATCATTCTCAGCCTGTTCGGCATTGTGATCATGGTGCTCGAAGCCATCACCGGCCCCCGTCAGAAATCGGCGCTCGGGTATCTGGGTCTCTTAGGTCTGGCGCTGGCCTTCGCTGGCAACGTGCTCGCTTACGGCGATCGCGGACAGGCTTTCCAGAACATGATCCTCGTCGATAGCTACGGGATCTTCTTCCGGGGCCTGCTGATCGTCGTCGGCTTCCTCTGCATTCTGTTTTCGATCAGCTATCTCGACCGTGAGAATGCGCAGTCCGGCGAGTTTTATTCGCTCATCCTGTTCTCCATCGTGGGCCAGTGTATTCTCGCCACCGCCAGTGATCTCATCATGATCTTCATCGGCCTCGAGATCTCGTCCATCGCGACCTACATCCTCGCCGGCTTCTTGCGTGACGATCGCCGCAACAACGAATCCGCGCTGAAGTATTTTCTGCTCGGCTCCTTTGCCACCGCCTTCCTTCTCTATGGAATTGCATGGATCTATGGTCTGACCGCGTCCACCAACCTCGAAGAGATCCGTCGCTTCCTTGAGCGTTCCAACCATCCGTCCGTCCTCGCGGGTCTTGCCGCAGGGCTCGTGTTTGTTGGGCTGGCCTTCAAAGTATCGGTGGCGCCCTTTCAAATCTGGGCGCCGGACGTTTATCAAGGCGCAGCAGCTCCTGTCTCGGCCTTCATGTCTGCTGGTCCGAAAGCGGCAGCCTTCGCCGTATTCTTCCGCGTGTTCATGACCTCGTTCGGGCCGCTCAACCACCGCTGGATTCCCGTGGTCTGGGGCTGTGCGCTTCTCACCATGGTCATCGGCAACTTCGCCGCGCTGGTGCAAACCAACGT
>JAOAPP010000788.1 GCA_025462985.1 Bryobacterales bacterium
CGCATCGCCATTGTCGATCGCGACAAGGAAACGGCTGCTACCGGTTCGGAGAGCGAGAAGGGTTTCACTGTACAGGTCACCGACCCTTCTGGCGCTCCCGCGGGCGAAAGTGCGGTCGTATTCCGCCTGCCTGATGAAGGAGCCCCAGGATCCTTTTCGGATGGCGCGCGGTCCGCGATTGTCTACACCTCGGCGGATGGACGGGCCCGGGTTTCGAAGATTCAGTGGAGCGACGCTCCCGGGGTTGTGCCAATCAAGGTAACGGCTACAAAGGGCGAGGCTCGTACAGGCCTTCTTCTAGTTGAGAATCTCACGGCGCCCGTCCTCAGCAAGGCGACGCCTGTTCCACCGGCCGTCTCTCGTACCTCAGTCGCTCCGGTGAGCAAGAGTGCCGAATCGGCAAGGACCGGTTCGTCGCCCGTGCCTTCCGCGGGTCCTCCCGGACAGCCAGCCAGCGTGTCCAAGACTATTGAACTCCCAAAGCCTTCGGCCCCGCCGGTTGTTTCCGTCGTGACCACGGACCCGCACGAAAAGGTGTACAGCCGCGGTCATAAGAAGTGGATCATTCTGGCAGCCGTTGTGGCAGCGGGCGCAGGAGCGGGACTGGCAATAGGCGGAAAGAGCAAAACAGCAACCCAATCGTCCGCGACCACCGGTGGGATTTCTGTTGGTTCGCCGTCGATTAGCGTTGGCCATCCATGAGCACGCCTTTACAGCTTCGCTCCGGAATCGGAAAGCCTCCAGCCGATAAGTAGCTCAAGATGTTCCGCAAGCTGCCTCTCGTCTCCCTCTTCGCCCTGATGGCGCAAGCTCAGGTGCATGTACCGCAGGTGGGGTCCATCCGCTGCGTTGACGGCTCTGTGCGCCCGGTTTACGGAGTTCCCGCATCGTTCGTACTGGGTAAGCCTCTTCTTTTCTCCGCAACTTCGAGTAGCTTCTCCGAAGCGGGCGGTATCGTCGCCACCTCCGGCGCTGTTCACCTTCTGAACGTTGACGGTAAGCCGATCGGCGAGTTTGCCACGGCCGAGACACGGCCGCTGGTGAACATTAACAGCGACGTTTCTTCGGCAACTGCGTGGCTTCCTGAAACCAACTCATTGCTGTACTGGGATGGAAGCTCCTTTCAGCAGGTCGTGCTGCCGTCGCCGCTGTCCGGTCGCGTCACCGGCCTCCGGCGCGATGGTGGGCGCGCCGTGCTGCTGGTGTTTGAAAATGGCGGCGTCTCCGAAACCGCAATTTCGCTGAGCTCGGGAAATACACTCTCGGAGGTGCTCCTGCCTGGCGTGAATGGACCCGCATTCCGTGAAGGAGAGTTCATTCTATTCCCAAGTGAGACTGGTCTGGAAATCGAGGGTCCCGAAGGCCGTCGATCTCTCGCTGTCGCCGCCGCTTCTGATCTTTCGATTGAACGTCTGTCGACCCATTGGCTTCACCTTTCATCCGCCGCTTCTGGTCATCACTGGGCCCTGCACATCACGAATGGCACGCTGCAGCTCCTCGAGCTTCCGGCCGTTCCGAGGGCGGAGATCGCAAAATGAAAATCCTTCTGCTCAGCGTTTTAGCCGCGACCTGCTTGTGCGCCCAAGATATCTCGGTGGTGGTCCATGATCCTACCGGCGTCGCTGCGGACGCGCCACTGGGATCTACATACCAGTTCCCCAATGCTCCGGTCGGCGGATCGAGCCAAATCGTACTTCGCTTCACGAATCACACGGCGTCTCCTATGACGATGCTGGCCATCATGGTGGGGAATGCCGCGGATTCGACGGTCGCCACACCGAACTTCAGCGTCACCGGGCAGTTCTTGGGAAAAGCGCTCGCCGCCAATGGTGCCAACTTCGAAGATGTGACCGTTACGTTTACTCCCACCGCACCGGGCGCGATTAACGGATATTTGCAGGCGGCCTATGAAATCGAACAGCACGGCTGTAATCCGAGCAGATCAGATACTGCCACGCAAAGTGCTTACACGATCGCAGCAGTTTCCACACTCTCCGGCAATGGGACCGCTGCGCAATGGCTGCTGACCTATGACGGACCGAATGGCCCGGTAACTCCGCAGCCCAGCAGCGCTACTCCGCTCAGCTTTGGAAATGTCTCTACCAGTTCGACGTCTTCCCTGACATTCACTTTAAGCAACGTATCCACTTCGGTGGTTACGCTGCCGGCTGTGTCTCTGATCTCACCGGTTTATTTCAGTACAGCGTTCGAGCTAGATACATCCAAGCTTCCAGCGACACTGGCCCCAGGCTCGTCCGCCTCGTTCTCGGTGACTTTCGCACCGGGTCAGGTACAACAGGAAAATGTCGTACTCGCAGTAGGACTCCAGCGCTACCCGCTTACCGGCAACGGGGTCGTCGACAGCGAAATCGATGCTCTCGAAATATCCTACGTCGACAATGCGGGCGTTCGAACGCTTCCCAATCCGGCCACTCCGATCGCGTTCGACCAGGTGATCGCCGGGACGGGCGGATCTTCGACGTTTACGTTCACGGTTGCCAATCCAGCCACCTCGTACAACCCGATTTCGGTTCCCCAGCTAACGGTGACAGGGGTCGGCTTCAAGTTTGGAACGGCTCCTACCGTTCCAGCGAGCATAGCTCCGGGCGATGCCGTCACGTTTCAGGTGATCTTCGCGCCAACCACCACGGGCACATATACAGCGACGCTAGCAATCGGCTCACGACAGTTTTCTCTCG
>JAOAPP010000794.1 GCA_025462985.1 Bryobacterales bacterium
GGCAGATCGAGAATTCGAGTACCCCCAACTTCCGTTCTCAACAGCACCATCCCCTTGTGATCAGCTACGCAGCGGCCCACCAGTGCGGCATTTTGCCCGGCCGGATGGTTGCGCATAGCGGTAAGCACGGCGTCGGCCGAGGCTGTCGGAACAAAGGCGACAAGTTTCCCCTCATTCGCAACAAATAAGGGATCGAGGCCAAGGATCTCGCATGCCCCTTTCACGTCCTCTCTAACCGGAATAGCACTGGAGTTGATTTCGATGCCGGTTGAAGACGTCGTCGCGATTTCGTATAGAGAAGTAGCCAGACCGCCGCGTGTCGGGTCACGCAGAACGTGCACTTCGCCGGCCTCGAGCATGGCGCGAACCAAGGTGTGCAGTGGCGCCGTGTCGGAACGAATCTCGCCCTCGAACTCCAGTCCTTCGCGGACGGACATGACTGCCATGCCGTGATCGCCCACTGACCCACTGAGAAGAATCGCATCGCCGGGCGTGGCCCGTGAGGCAGAAATTTCGATGCCTTCCGGCACAAGGCCGACGCCTGAAGTGGTGATGAAGAGTTTGTCGGCAGAGCCCTTGTTGACGACCTTCGTGTCGCCCGTCACGATCGCCACACCGGCTTTGCGGGCGGCTTGGCCCATGGCGTCGACGATACGTGAAAGATCGTCAACCGGAAATCCTTCCTCCACGATGAAAGCGCTCGAAAGAAAAAGCGGCTGCGCCCCGCTCATCGCCAGGTCATTCACCGTGCCGTTGACGGCGAGTTCCCCAATATTTCCGCCCGGAAAGAAGAGCGGCGTGACGACGAAAGAATCCGTCGTAAACGCTAGACGTGCTTCCCCTGCACGAAACACCGCCTGGTCGTCGAGCTTGTTCAGATACTCGTTGTCGAATGCAGGCAGGAACAGTTCCTGCACCAGTTGCGCCGTAAGCTTGCCGCCGCTGCCATGCCCCATTACGATGTTCTTCCGCTCTGTAATAGGCAGAGGGCAGCTGAGAGCGAAGGTTTTCTCCATGCGCAGTGTTTAGGCTCTGGTAACCAGGGATTCGGCAGCGACAAGGTGCCGGCCGTAATTGTAATAAGCGGCGCACGCTCCCTCTGCGGAGACCATAGTAGCGCCGAGCGGCGTCTCAGGCGTGCATTGCTTACCGAAAGCAGGGCAGTCGTGCGGCTTCTTCAGCCCGCGTAAGACTTGTCCGCTGATGCAAATGGCAGGTTCAACAGACTGGATCGTCTCCACGCCGAAGATCTGCCCGGCATCGTATTGCTGGAACTCATCCGTGAGCGCAAAACCGCTTCGCGGGATGATACCAATGCCCCGCCAGGCGCGATCACAAACGCGAAACACCCGGTCGATCATTTGCTGGGCCGCGGGATTTCCCTCCCTGCGCACAGCCCGTGCGTAGGCGTTCTCGAGTTCCGCACGTCCTTGTTCGAGTTGCCGCACCGCCATCAGTACACCCTGCAAAATATCAATGGGCTCGAAGCCGGTAATGACGATGGGAACGCGATATCGACCTACGATCGGCTCATATTCAGTCCAACCCGCAATGGCGCACACGTGGCCAGGTCCGAGAAACGCCTGTACGCGGTTGTCAGGTGCGTCCAGAATGGCCGTCACGGCGGGCGGAACCAGCACATGTGAGACCAGAACTGAGAAATTTTGGATGCCCTGCTCCCTGGCTTGCCACACCACCATCGCATTCGCGGGCGCAGTGGTTTCGAAGCCGATAGCGAAGAAAACAACCTGCTTATCGGGGTTGGCGCGCGCGATCTTGAGGCAGTCGAGCGGTGAATAGACCACTCGTACGTTGGCGCCTTCCGCTTTGATCTTGAAGAGATCAGCGTTCGAGCCGGGCACGCGCAGCATGTCGCCGAAGGAGCAGAAGATGACGTCGGGTCTGCGCGCGATCGCGTGGGCGCGATCAATCATCTCGAGTGAAGTCACGCATACCGGGCAGCCAGGGCCATGGACAAGCTCTACGTTTTCGGGCAGCAGTGCGTCCAGGCCGTACTTAACAATGGAGTGAGTCTGGCCGCCGCAAACTTCCATTAGGACCCAGCGGCGGGTCGCGGCGCGCTGGATCTCGTCCGCAAGTTTCCGCGCTACTTGCTGATCCCTGTACTCGTCAAGGTACTTCATGGCCGGTTTCCTCCTCGCCGTCGTCGAGTTCACTCAACTGGTCCATTTCGGATAGATATTGATACGTTCTGGCCGCTTCCTCCGCATCCAGTTTGCTAATTGCGAATCCCACATGCACGAGCACGTAGTCGCCGATGATGGCGTCGGGAAGGTATGACATACACGCTTCGCGCGTGATGCCCCCGAAGTCTATTTTGGCCATCGGGACACCGGCGTTTTCGTGCAGACCGTTGATTTGACCGGGGATCGCCAGGCACATGGGTTTAAGCGCTTTCTAAATAATTGGCGGCAATTGCGGCCTGTCCCAGCGAGAGGCCGCCGTCGTTTGGGGGAACTTTGGAGTGGAGAAAAACCTGAAAGCCGCTTTGGTGCAGTAGCTCGCAGGAGCGAGCGAGCAGCGTTAGATTCTGGAAGGCGCCGCCGCTGAGACAAACGATGTCCACGCTGTTGACTCCACGAATCCTGCTACAAGCCTCCTCAATCATACGCGCGATGGATTCATGGAAGCAATGGGAAACTCTGGAGGCCGATTCGCCGGAAGCGATCTCGTGCGCGATTAGGGAGATCATCGTGCGGGTGTCGATGGTCCAGGGAAACTCGTCAGTGACGATCGTCAGGGGATAGGGATGGTGGTCCGCCGCAATTGCGGCCTCTTCCAGCAGCATGGCCGGCTCCCCTTCGTAGCTGCTTGCCTGGCTGATGCCGCACATCGAGGACACTGCGTCAAAAAGACGGCCGCAGCTAGAGGTGCGCAGTGTTGGCCTTTGTATCAGATGTTCTAGTATTTTCCATGTCCCGGGTGGCGCTGCCTGCCAGCAAGGCAACTCTAACTTCCGATAGTCCGGGCCGAGCGCATCATACAGGTGGGCGGCGGCCATGCGCCAGGGTTGCCGGATCGCCTGATCACCGCCCGGCACCGTGACATACCTCAGGTGGGCCCACCGCGTGTAAGTTTTGTAATCGCAGACAAGAAACTCGCCGCCCCAGATTTGTCCATCTGGACCCCAGCCGGTGCCATCGAAAGCAACGCCGATTACTTCACGGTCGAGACCGTTTTCCGCCATGCAGCTCGCGATATGGGCGTGATGGTGCTGGACGGCAATCTTGGGTTCTGGACGGGCCTGCGCCCACCGAGTGCTGAGCGCACTGGGGTGAAGGTCGTGCGCAATCAGCCGTGGTTTGCACTGGTACACGCTTTGTAAGTTGTTCAGTGTCTCTTCGAAGAACTGGAGCGTCTCGTAATTCTCGAGGTCCCCGATGTGCTGGCTGACAACGGCGAAGCTGCCTTTGGTCATGCAGAAAGTATTCTTTAGCTCGGCTCCGACCGCAAGCACTTCGCCTACATTCCGGCCGAGCGAGATGGCTTCGGGGGCATATCCCCGGGCGCGGCGGAGAATGCGAGACGTTCCTTCGAATACGCGCGTCACTGAATCGTCAACGCGCATGAAGATGTCGCGATTGTGCCCGACTACCACGTCCGCTATCGGCGCAAGTTTCTTGAGGGCTGCTTGATTTTGTGTAACGATCGGCTCTTCGCTGATGTTCCCGCTGGTCATGACCAGGCATTGGAGAGATCCCGCGAAAAGCGAGTGATGCAGCGGCGTGTAAGGCAGCATGGCCCCGAGATGCCGCAACCCGGGCGCTACGCCTGAAGAAAGACCATGTCCATTGAGCATTTTCAGCAGTACAATGGGCGCTGCAGGACTTAATAGAACCTCCTTCTCGGCAGCGGTGAGGAGACACTGCGCCTCGAGTGTCGCGATGTTACGCGCCATGATCGCGAAAGGTTTACGGCTGCGGCGTTTGCGCCGGCGTAACTCGTCCACCGCTTCGCTACGAAAGGCGTCGCAAGCTAACTGGTATCCTCCGAGCCCCTTGAGCGCGACGATGCGACCTTGTTCGAGAGCCCGGACGACCTCAGACAGGTCCAAGTCGAGTCGCGGCCCGCACACCGGGCAGGCTATCGGTTCCGCATGGAAGCGGCGATCGGCGGAGTCGCAGTATTCACGCGCGCATCTCGTGCACATCGAAAACCGCGCCATTGTTGTATTGCAACGGTCGTAGGGCGTGGAGCGAGTGATGGAGTAGCGGGGCCCACAGTTCGTGCAGTTCGTAAACGGGTATTGAAAACGCCGATTGTCCGGCGACTGAATCTCTCGGAGGCACTCTGAACAGGTCGCGAGGTCTGCCGGGATCAATGTAAACTGCTGGTTGCACGCGGCGCTCGCGAGTATCCGGAAGTCGTCGTAACCGATCAGTTCCGGACACTCCTCAATAGCTAGTGCATTGATTCGAGCTGCTGGTGGAGCTTGTGTTTCGAGAGCTTCGCGGAAAAACCTGGCGCTTCGGGCGTCATCCGTTTCGATTTCGACAACCAGGCCGCCGGTCGTATTAAAGCTCACACCGTGTAAGCCACTGCGGTCAGCCAACTTCTTCACAAAGGGCCGGAATCCAACTCCTTGGACAACCCCTTCGAGTGTGATTCGGTATCGCTTTTTCGGTTCTGAATTGCGTACATCCACGATGTTAAACGCCAATCTTGGAGCTCTTGTTATATCAATAACTTTTGGTAAGATGTGTGCCAGTGTGAACTTAGTCCTTTCGAATCGCACAACGCCCGCCCCTTAAGAGCTTTGAACGATCGTGCACTAAACAGCCAAATTGCAGCCGGGTGTCTGCGTTTCAACCTGCAAATTTCAGAATCGTATGCAGTTCGCGATGAACTTGCTGACTGGCTCCGGAAGAGCGATAACCTTCTGCAGCCGTCCGTTGACGGAGGCAATAAGGGCCCATCATGCTGCAGCTCAACTGTTGACCGCTGCCCCGAACAGAAAAGGAACTGGTGCCCAGCGAGGTGACGGCAAAGAGCCAAAATGGTCCATCTTATAGCTCGCATTTCTGGTGACAGTTTTCCACACAGAAC
>JAOAPP010000799.1 GCA_025462985.1 Bryobacterales bacterium
CGGATTCAATTGGTAGAACAGATGGTACTCGCCTTGAAGGTACACCAAGCCATTCGGATCATTGATCCAGTTCTTCTCTGGCGAAAAGTGATACGCCGGACGAAACGGCTCGGAACCTGCCCCCTCGAATGACCACCCTGCAGCAGTTCCCACCACAGCGAGCACTGCCGCTGCAATCTGGCGAGGCATCGACATCCGGCTTTCCTACTTGCTCAACATGGCAAACCCATAAAGCGTGTCAGCGGCTGCCACCACCAGGTACTGCGTTCCATCCAGTTCGAACGTCATCGGACCGTTGCTCATCGCCTCGCCCAAATTGGCATGCCACAAAGCAGCGCCCGTTTTCGCATTGAGCGCGACGAGATTGTTGGAAGGGTCGCCCGCGAACACCAGATTGCCGGCCGTGCTCAGAACTCCCGAACGAATTCCTGTGCCTTCCCATTTATGGCTCCAGCAGATCTTGCCGGTCTTGTAGTCGAGCGCTTGGAGCATCGATTCAGACCATCCGCCTTTGTCGTTACCGCCCCAGCCTTCCGGCTTTTCGGTGTCGTCAAAAATGTAGTACTCGCTAAATGCGCGAGTGGCGTTGACATAGAACAGCCCGGTCGCCGGGCTGAAACTCGGAGGCGGCCAGTTCACCGCGCCGCCCTGATTGGGCGATACAAGCGCACCATCCGGCTGCGCCTCTTTTGCCGGATTCGGAATCGGCTGTCCCTTCGCATCCACGCCCTTCGCCCAATTCGTCTTCACCACTTCGCTGGTGACCACGTTCTTCCCGTTTGTGCGGTCGAGCACAAAGAAGTATCCATTGCGGCTCGCCTGCGCCAGCAGCTTGCGCGGCTTCCCGTCGATCTCGCCATCGATCAGCACCGGAGTCTGCACCGCATCCCAATCGTGTGTGTCATGCGGCGAGGGCTGGAAGTGCCAGACGCGCTTCCCGGTATCGAGGTTCAGCGCAACAATCGACTCGGTGTAAAGATTGTCCCCAGCGCGCCCCTTCCCGGCAATGACCGGTTGCGGGTTGCCCGTGCCCACGTAGACAAGATTCAGCTCTGGGTCATAGGTGCTGGGAACCCACGTCATGCCGCCGCCGTGCACCATAGCGTCCGCGTTAGGCCAGGTCTCGGATCCCGGTTCGCCGGGCTTCGGAACCGTGGACCAGTGCCACTGCAACTCACCCGTTTCCGGATCTCGCGATTCAAGATAACCGGGAATATCAAGATCGTCACCGCTGACGCCGACCAGCACATGATTCTTGATGATGATGGGAGCGACGCTCGCATAGTAAAGCTGATCCAGGTCGCAAACCTGCTTATTCCAGCGCTCCTTGCCGGTCTTCCTGTTCAAGGAAACTAGGTGGCAATCGGGAGTCTCAAAGTACAACCAGTTCTCATAAACGCCCACACCCCGGTTGCCGAGATGAATCCCGCCCTTTGACTGCCACGTGTAATGCCAGACCTCCCGCCCGGTCCGCGCATCCACAGCCCACACATGGTCGGGAATGGTGAAGTAGAGAATACCGTCGATCAGCAACGGCGTAGCTTTGATAGCGCCGCCGCCCATGGTGCCCGCTCCGGCATTGATGCGAAATGTCCAAGCCAGGCTAAGCGAATTGATATTGCCATCGTTGATCTTTGTCAGCGTGCTGAAGCGGCGTCCCGAATAGTCGCCGTTGTAGGTCGGCCAACTGTCGGTCGCCGGTTTGGACGGGTCAATGGCCTGCGGGAACATCGCGCCCGCGCTCAGGGCGCACATCAATGCTGTGATTAGTTTCTTCACTTCAAACTCTCCAGGTAAGCCACCACATCGTGCACGTTCTTGTCCGTGTACTTATCCAGTAATTCGATGTGCCCGGCATAGGGATCATGCTTTTCAATTTTCAGATCGGGCGTACGTTTCCACGAATGATATTCGCCCTCCGAGTCGTGCAGCGAAACGTCAAAATCGTCGATCCTGTCCAAAACGCCACTGACACTCTTACCGTCAGCCGTAGTGACCGTAACAGTGACCGGCTTTGGAGGATTCGATCCGGGACCGAAACTCGGAGTCTGCGGAAACAGGAATCGCTGCTGCAGCGTGGGCGCGTCATATTTCGAAGCGATTCTGGCCAGGTCGCCTGACGGAGAGTGGCAGCTTGCGCAATTACCCTCGCCGTTGAAGTAAGCCGCGCCGGCCTTCGGATCGCCGGTCAGCACGTTCAACACCTTCGAATAAGGCCCGCTGCGAAGCGTATCGTTCAGCTGCTGGTGCAGGAAATGGGAAAGATCCTGAATCTGCGCAGCACTGAGCGAGGCGCTTTGACCGCCGCTCTGCATCGGGTGTCCCTTGTGTAAAAAGGGCGAAAGCGTACTGCCGTAGCGATCGTGCAGAACGGTCACAGAACGCACCAGGTCGGCCCCATGCTCCGTACCTCTCGCCGCCGGGCCATGGCAAGTGACGCACTCGGCGGCGTAGATCTTCCGCCCGCGGCCGACGGCCGTAACATCCACAATCTGCTTATCGTCAGGACCAACCGTGAACCCGCCGCCCCCACCACCGCCGCGCCGTCCTCCGGAGGTTACATTACCTCCGGCAGCCTTTGGCGGCAGATTCTTGGTGAGATAATCGATCACCTGGCCAAACTCGGCCTGCGTCCCTTTGGCACCGCGCGAGACCATGCTGCTGACCATCTCGCTCCATTCCTGCCTGGTCAGTCCGCGGCCCGCGACAATGTTCGGGCTATGGCACGCCCCGCACACCCTTTGCACAGTCTCTTTTCCTGGCGCATCGGGCAATCCCGACTTTGCGGAAGCGCTTGCAGGCG
>JAOAPP010000022.1 GCA_025462985.1 Bryobacterales bacterium
GTGACGCCTTGCAGACCGCAACCCGCTGGGACGCGCAGACTCTGAGCGTTTGCTATGCGGAGGTGGGCGATACAGGCGAAACGACTTCGCTGCTGATGCGAGGACTCAGCGCGGAAGAACCGCTCAGCCTGCGCGAGGCCAATGCCATTTATCAACAGTTATTTCAGGCTCGAGTCACAGCGCGCAAACGTGACCTGCTGGTGGCAGCCTATCTTCGATACAAGCCGCTGACGATCAAATATTTCGTCAAGTTCATCACGCGCGGTCTGCGGATCGGGTTGATGGGGAAGATGGTCGAAGAGGCAGTAGCGCAGGCCTGCGGCGTCCCGCATCCGGCGGTTCGCGATGCCAATAACCGGCTGGGCGATCTGGCTCCGGTGGCGCTCGCGGCGCGATATGGAAAGCTCGGCGGCATCGAAGCGAGATTGTTTCATCCGATGGAGTTCATGCTGGCCAAGCCGCTCGATCGATTGGAAGATGTCGCAACTCCGACCGACTGGATCATCGAAGACAAGTACGATGGCATTCGATCACAAGTACATTTCGATTCCGGCCAGGTTCGAGTCTATTCCCGGGGAATGGAGGATGTGAGCGCCGCCTTTCCGGAGATCGTGGAAGCCTTCGCAACTCTGGAAGGCAAAGGTCTGGTAGATGGCGAATTGCTCGCCTGGCGCGATGGCCGCGCTCTCAACTTCAACGTGCTGCAGGGCCGGCTGGCGCGGAAGCGTGTTCGCGCTACGCTGTTGCTGGAGATTCCGGTCGTGTTTATGGCCTACGATCTATTGCTGCGCAATGACACGCTGCTGCTCGGTCGCCCGTATGAAGAGCGCCGCGCTGCGTTGGAGGGACTCCTGGCCGGGCATCACCTGCCGCTGCTTATTTCACCGCTTCAGACCGCATCGACACACGATGAAATCGAGTCGCTGTTCGTACAAGCACGGGAGCGCGGCAATGAAGGCCTGCTACTGAAACGAAAGGGAAGCGTATATGAGCCAGGGCGGCGCAGCGGCTCGTGGCAAAAGCTGAAACGCGCTTACGGCACTTTGGATGTTGTCATCACAGCGGCAGAGCAAGGCAACGGACGCCGGGCGATTTACTTTTCCGATTATACGTTTGCGGTCCGCTCCGATCGCGGCTTTCTCAATGTGGGTAAGGCGTATTCCGGCCTCAGCGATTCCGAAGTGAGGGAGCTTACGAAGCAATTGCGCGCGGCGTCTACGGATCGTTTTGGGCGAGTGATGCTGGTGCGTCCGCAGATTGTTCTCGAAGTCGCTTTCGACGGCGTGCAGAAGAGTCCGCGCCACAAGAGCGGATATGCATTGCGCTTCCCGCGCATTTTGCGGTGGAGGCAGGACAAGAAACCGGAGGAGTGCGATGATATCGCGCGGGTCCAAGCGCTCTACAACGCCTCGCTTCAGTAGCGAGGATCTGGAGAGCCGGCTTCATCCAGCCTTGCGCGACTGGTTTCACCGGACCTATCCAGGTTTGAGCGAAGTGCAGCTTCGGGCGCTGCCGCATACACTCGCTGGGGAGAACACACTGATACTCGCCCCTACGGGAAGCGGCAAAACGCTGGCTGCCTTTCTCTCCGTGCTGTCGGCACTTGCAGGGCGCGCTTCGGCGAACGCGCTGCCGAATGCGATTTGCACGATTTATGTTTCTCCGCTGAAGGCGCTGGACAACGACATACACCGGAACCTTGCGCCCGCGCTCGAAGCCCTGAATGGAGCGCTGCCCCCTCTGCAGCAAATTCGCATGGAGGTCAGGACCGGCGATACGGCGCAGCCGGACCGTTCACGGCAGGGGCGACGCCGTCCTCACCTGCTCCTGACGACGCCGGAAACACTGAGCTCCATTCTTTCCCAGGCCGCGTGGCGGGAAACGGGCTTCGATCCGGACACGGTCGTGGTGGACGAGATCCACTCTTTTGCGGAGAGCAAGCGCGGCTCGCTGCTGGCGCTGTGCCTGGAGCGGCTGGAGCATCGCATTGGCCGTCCGGTGCAGCGAATCGGTGTATCCGCAACGGCATGGCCCATCGAGGCCATGCAGCGGCTGCTTTGTGGTGCGCGCCCTTGTGCGGTCGCACAGGTCGACGTCCGCAAGTCGCACCGGCTCGAGATCGTTGCACCCGATCCGGATGTCTGGCTGCCGCCGGCCGGCTATAACTCATTTCGGATTGCGCCCACCGTGGCGCAAGTTGTCGAGCAAAGCCGCTGCTGTCTTATCTTCCTCACGACTCGCTCCGGCGTGGAAAGGCTTGGGCTGGCGCTGAACATCCTGCTTCCGGATCTCGAAGATCAGATCGCCGTTCATCATGGCTCCGTGAACCGCGAGATGCGCCAGACCATTGAAGAAGGACTGAAGCATGGCGACTGGCGCGCTGTGATCGCGTCGAGTTCTCTCGAGATGGGCGTCGATTTCTCGAGTGTGGACCGCGTGATCCTCGTCGGTACGCCTCGCGGTGTGAGCCGGGCCTTGCAGCGGCTAGGGCGGAGCGGCCATCGCGTAGATGGGGTGGCGCAAGGAACGCTGGTGCCGCTCAGCCTTCCGGACCTCATCGAATGCGTCGCCCTGCGCGAAGCCGCGCGGGAAGGCAGGCTCGACGCGCTGCGCATTCCGGGCGCGCCCCTTGATGTACTCGCACAGGTGTTGCTTGGGATGAGTATCGAACAGGAGTGGAGCTGCGACGAAGCGTTCGCGCTCGTGATTAAGTCAGGCCCATACCTGGACTTACTGCGCGAGGACTTCGACGATGTCGTGCAGTATCTCGCCGGCTACGGGAAAGTGCTAGGGCCGTATGGAACGTACGGCAAGATCGTACTCGAAGATGGAAAGTTTCGGGTCGCGGACAGGAAGACAGCGCGCACTTACTACATGAATGTCGGCGTCATCAGCACCGATTACGAAATGAAAATTGTTTCGGTGCGCAACCGCCATCTGGGCGCCGTCGAAGAGACCTTCATCGCGTCTCTGCAGCCGAGCGAAGCCTTCATTATGGGCGGACGCCCGGTACGAGTGAAGCACATCCATCAGAACATGGCGGTGGTGGAACCGGCGCAGGGCGAACAGGTCAAGACTCCACGTTGGATGGGCAATAAGATGCCGCTCACAACTCAACTCGCCCAGGAAGAATTGAAGCTCCGCCGTGAGTTGCGCCACGCCTGGAACACAACGGGAGAAGATGGCATCGCTCTCCATCTGAAGACCACGTACGGCGTGGATGAGAATGTGGCCGCACGGATCGCAAGCTTTGTTGACCGCCAGTGTCAGGCGTTGCCGGTTCCCACCGACTCGCCCGTCCTGGTGGAGCGCGTGGTCAATGGCCGCAATATGCTGCTGCTGGTCCACGTCGTTGCCGGGCGAGCAGTCAATCGCTCACTCGCATGGGTGGCCGGCGCGCGACTGGCGCATGGCCGCAGTATAGTCGCAAACTTCGACGACCACAGCTTTCTGCTCTCGATGGATTCGCGCATTCCGATTGACGCGGCAATACTTCACGAAGTATTCGATCCGGAACGCTGGATGGACGATTTGCGCCGGACGCTCTCCACCACGGAGACTCTGGGCACCAGCTTCCGTCATATCGCGGAGATTGGACAGCTTTTGCCGCGACGCACGCAGCACGGCAACGTCACAGCCAAAGCGGCGACATGGAATGGCAGTTTACTCTACAAAACATTGATGGAGCACGAGCCGGACCACCCGCTGGTGCGGGAAGCAGTGCGCGAGGTGATGGAGGACCAGTGCGATGCTCCGCGCGCACTCGAAGAAGCGGCCCGCATCTATGAAGCGCCGCTCGAAATCTACGACCTGCCCCGGCCGTCCCCGTTCGGGCTGCCGCTGTTTGCAGCGTTCAACCGCGAAGTGCTGCTTTCCACGAATCCCGATCGAGCGCTCGATGATCTGATCGCTACTCTGTACGAAGAATGGTCGGACCCTTCCGAATAAAGAACCGCTGTTTGTCGAGCTTTGGATCCACTGCGACATCGAAGAAGCCGACCATCATCTCGGCCCAAGTCTGCTCGCCCCAAGTCACTGCGGAGTCGGGATCCGGATTGTGCGGATTGTTTTTTGAATTGTCGAACGTTGCGATCCCCTGCAGTGTGGTTCCGGCTTTCAGCGGAATCGGCTCGGC
>JAOAPP010000048.1 GCA_025462985.1 Bryobacterales bacterium
ATTCCACAATAATCGTGGACCAGGAAAAGAACTTAGAGAGCCAGAGCGCAGGAAGCCAGGAAGTCAGGCGCGTGTATACAGGCTGGTGCACGAGATGTACGACCAAGTTCTCAAAGAACTGACCAGAACGCCAGTCCCCATCCAGCAGCTTGTTGAGTGCTGCGCCAAAATAAAGTATCACCACCTGGTAGCGGATGAAGGGGATCTTCTGTCCCGGTGCATAAAGCCCGGCCAGGAACCACAAACAGGCTGTGAAGGTTCGGTTGTTCTCGAAGTACAGCCGTGAAGAGAGCATTCCGGCCGATATGATTCCGGCCAGGATGAGACAGCAGGTGCGGACCCGGTAGTTCAGCAGAAGTGATACGGCAACGAATAGAAAGGCGGCCTGCAATGTGCGCTGAAACATGACCGGCGATCCGAGATGGTCGAACATAGGAACAAATGGCAAGAAGTGGTCAGGCAACAAATTCCATTGGCCCGTCAACAGGAAACACAGGACAAGAATCTTTGCCATCAGGAGAATATTCACCGGCAAAGCGGTGCCGCTAACCCGGAGTGGGTTCCATGATGCGGCCTTCCGCTCGGTAAGCCGGATGTCAGTGAGAGTTAGTGTCGAGGCCATTTCCACTCCTTCTGCTCCCTGCCATTAATTGAATATGTCAGGAGAACATGTGCGTGATCGTTACGCCCGTAGGTCGTTTCATACTGCTGTACCAGGTCTTCAAGATGTTGCACCACGTTCTGGTAAATGCCAGTCTCGGGTTTGCGGTAACGGAGCAGGATCTGTTGGGGGGTAAGTGTGCGCCCATTGACATCGACGTTGAGGCGATACTCTACCATATAATCATTCGGGGCCCAGCAGAAATAGCGTGAGGGACCAAACTGGGCGTAGATAATCGAAGCGAGCTGAGCGAAAAGAAAAGCAGAACCGATCAGTAAGCGCATAGTAAGCCGCCCATCCTTTTTAATGGTGCTTTGGGCTGGGGACCGCCAGGCTGGTTAGCTGTTGAGGAGAGCTTAGATGATCTATCTCCTCACCGAGACGACGCCTTATATCAAGCAGCTTTTCATTGTGTTGCGTCCAATGGGACCAGTCAGCGGCAACAGCGCGTGATTGAGAGAGCGCCCAATCGCCTCGCCCCATCTGCTTTAGCTTCTGGATGTAGTCGTAATCCTGGACGCCATCTCTTAACTGCTTCAGCCGCATTGAGGCAACAACGCCGGTCACGCCGACTTGCTGACCCGGATAGACGAGCATGCCCTCCCCGGGGTAATTGTTCGAGCTGAAAGTGCCGGAGTTATTGACCTGATTCCATGGATCGGCGGACCAGTTGTCAATGCGCCAATAGAGAACCCCCGTAAGGCCCAGGCTCTGACTCAAGAAGCCGACCTGAATGCGGTAATTGATGGGCGCAAAATCAATCTGCCACTTAGGAGAGTACGCATCCTGGACAACGGCATTATAGGACCAGACTTCGCTGCCTTGCTTCTGAACTTCCCGGATCCGAGACCGTGCCAGATCGTAGCCTCTGGGCAAAACACCCCAGATATCCACGGCGGAACGCTGTGAATTCGGCGACTCATGGTAAAGGGCTGGGTCAGGAACCATGGCGACCAGGTTTTTGATTCCAGCGGCGTGCATGTTTCTTGCCCAGAGCTTCATTTTCGGAATCAGACTAGGGCAGCTCTCAATTTCATCCGCCGTGTAGTTGAAAAGATAGACTCCGGGCAGATGATTGGAGGAAAGCTTCTGAAAATCCTGAACTGAAGGGGCTGGTCGCATGGTGCAGTTTTTGCGGTCAGCACCACTCCACATTCCCGTATCGGTGTTGGCGAGCCCGTATTTTTGCGCAAGGTCTCGCTCTAGCCCGGCGAGTTCGGGACAAGTGACGTCTTTGCAGACGACGAAGGCGAGTTTCTGCGGCATGACACGGTTGCGCATCAATTCCTCAACGGCAGGCTTGGTTCCTGCCGTCCAGAACGCAAAACTCGACCTCAAGGATGGTTGATGCGGCATCGCGAAGTTCCATACGGTTAGGGACATCGGAACGGAAGCTGTGCCCTCGTTCGTAATAACGCTTAAGTGGCCGGTGTAGTGGCCGGCCACTGCCTGGTATGGCACAAAGACATCCACCCAGATTGGTTGATTCTCGCCGGTCGCGATATGTACTGGGACGGCGTGATACATAGCGTTTCGCGGCTTCGCGCCGGTATTCGGGTCTACAAACGGTATGAGAGCATCCGGATACCAGTCTGGCCCCAATGGCCGGTTCGTTCCGTTCCAATCGGGACTGGACCTGTTTACGTAGACATAGTGCTCGCGAAATAGACTAACGTTCTGTGCCGGAATGGTCCGGCCAGTCGACTCGATCAGGTCTGAAGATGTCACATTCGTGATCTCCAGCCCGCGTTCGTGAGCCTTCATGACAACCTGAAACGATGTGTATTCACCTTTTGCGGCCGAGAGTGTGCTTGTCGCCTGGACGTCCGGAGGAGCCGTCCACCTCCCAACCCGGTCGAGGCTCGAAGCCGTCCAGATAGTGAACCGCGGAGTGGCAGGTCTGGATAGCATGATCGCTCCCAAGCCGATACCAAAACAGAAGGTCAAGGATAGGATCTTAGACACAGTTCGGGCCTCCCCGACCCGAAGTTCATGAGGTGGGCCTTATTCAGCTGGCCCTGACCCGGTGGGTGAGAGCGAAGCTTTTCGATCATGTGTGACCGCTTCTTCGAGCGTTTGCTGGATCTTTTTCGTGTTCCGGTGAAGCCGGAACGCGCGGCGAACAAATTCACGGGCGTTGCCCAAGGCCATCGGCAACAATGGCAAGGGGTCTTCGAGACTGAAACAGGCGCCTTCCTGGATTCCACGATACGAACCGAGCCATTCTGAAAGAGGAAGCCTTCGATCGCGTGCATAACAGGCACAAGCAATCAGGTCAAAGTCCTCGACTATCCATTTGCGGCCTTCACATGCCGCCCCAGATTCAAACCGTTGACCGGTGAAGTCGAGGTAAAGAGCACGTGCCACGTCCATTCCTCTGTCTGAGACGAATAGACGGAATGTACTGCCAATGCGAGGGTTAACATCGAGTACTTTGTACTGACCATCGCGGGCATCGTAGCGGTAGCCGATATCGAGAATGCCGCGATACCCCACGGCCTTCATGAATTCCTTTGTGGTTCGCTCGACAGCCTCATTTCGCAAGCAAATGCCGAGGCTGGTCGGGCCGGTGTAGACCGGGCACTGACGAAGCTTTTTCCCGGTGATGCCGATGAGACAATCCGAATCTTTGTTGAAGTATCCGTTGAACATCCAGACCGTGTCTTCGCCGCCTGGAATGTATTCCTGGAACATGAGATTCGGGGCGTCTGGATCTTCCATCTGGTCGTAGCACTGGAGCAGTTCGCTTCGATTACGAACAATTGCCTTGGTGCGGCATCCTCGCCGGCGCGACTGTCCATCGTCGATGGCTTTGAGAATAATCGGAAATGTTGCAGTTTCCAGAAAGCTGAGCACCTCTCTCCTTGATTGAGGGAAGGATGCCTCGGGCGTAGGGACTCCCAAGCTCTTGGCGAGCAGATACATCCCTTTCTTGCTACACAAGGAGCGTACGAGATCCGGCGATTGATCCTGAAATAAGAATCGCTCCTTTAGAGCACACGCATTTTCGGCGATAAACAGTGCGGCAGTATCAGTGGTTGGGATGAGGATGGCGCGCCGCCCGATCTCACGGCCTATTCGGTTCATTTCTCTCACCGCGGCACTCGAACTGTCGGTGTCGATGGCACGGCGAAAAGTGCGTCGGCAGTATCGGGAGAACCGCGCAGGATTCAGCGAGTCAGCTTCGATCGTGTAAACAGGAACTCCCAAACGACCTAGACTTCGAACGATTCCCAAGCCGCCGTGATGGACCGACCGGAGCACAACCACCGGAGTGGAATTGCGACTGGCGGATTTCATACTGCGACCTCCAATCCGGCATCAGATTCGGCAGGAGCCAGGAAGGGAGCTTTGGAGGCCCTGACGATCTCACCGCATGAAAGCACATAGGCGGTGTCTAGATCGTCGATGTGCTCGAGAACGAAGTCGAGATCGTGCAGCTTATTTGTTCTGCGAAGAAAGCTTACACTCCGGCTATGCAGGAAGTCGGTCGGTTTAGCACCGGACCAGCGCCTTACCAGGTTTCGCGTGCTTGTAGTGGCCGGTTCGTAGCCCTCATCGAGCAATTGCTCGGTGATCCAGGCGCAGGCCATCTGATCCTCCTCGCGAAATTCGTCGCGGCTTCCGGCCCCGAGAACGGCTATGCGTTCACAGGACGAATCGACCAAGCGCCTGACGGTAGCCGAGTAGTTGCGGAGACACGCGACGTAGAGAGCATCGCACTGTGAACCGTTACAGATGAGACGCGTTCCCGAGGAAGAAAGAAGGACCACTGGATCTGAAGTGTGATTGCAGGCGACCATCTCCGCGGGGCTATTATCGATATCAAACCCCTCGGGAATTTCACCATCCTTTTCACCGGCCAGCAGGGCGCAGCCGAGCACGCTGGCCATACGGTGCGCGCTCTCGAGGTCCGGTACGGGAAAGCACCGGCGCGATGTTGCGACAGCTGTCACCGCCGTTGTGGTTGCGCGTATTACATCAATGGCTACAGCTGCGTAGCCAGCCTGATAGCGCAAGGCACTCTCAGGAAGGTAATCGATGGTTACGGTCTTGGTCATGGTGGACTCCTAGCTGTTGACGGTCATTTCTTCTGTGGGAACAGTCGTGACGATGTGGGGGCGCAGATTGCTCTTTCCGAAAGCGTCGGAGTGAAGTCCGCGCCGATAGATTTCGACACGCAACACTTCCTCCAGCCGCACGTTGCACAACTGGACGTTCCGACCGAAATGATCGAGCAAAGCAAACTGGCTCGGTTTGTTCGGGGCTTCGAAGACGACGGTTTCCAAGCCAAATGCGTTGGCAAACCTGTCCGCGAATGAGCGGTTCAGATTGCCCTCGTCGTCAAAGAGACCTACACCGCGGGCACTCTCCCTTGCCTCGACGACCAACTGAAGCGCTCCGGCGGCGAGCCATGCTTGTCCCTGCTCGATGAGCGCGTCGATCAGGTTGACGCTGAAAGCACCAGTGTGTTTTTTCCCGAGTTCAAACTGAACTTCCAGCCCGCGAGAATGGGCATCGTTCACGATATCTGCGGGCGAAGCGTACAGATCAGTGAAGCCCTCGCCGCATTCTATTCGTGTGACGCCGATG
The DNA here is from genome assembly GCA_025462985.1 of Bryobacterales bacterium. GTDB lineage: Bacteria > Acidobacteriota > Terriglobia > Bryobacterales > Bryobacteraceae > Bog-105. Next base: position 5,255 of record JAOAPP010000048.1, read on the forward strand.
TCAGCACAGAGGTCGAGATACTCCTGGAGCTTGCCTTGTGAAACCGCAACCTCAAAGGGTCCACCCCCGGTGACCGTCGGTACGCCGTGTGCTCTCGCCGCCGCGATCTTCTGGCGAGTGGCGCTCTCCTTCGCGATCATCCAGCACGCCATCGAGATCTTGAGAATCGCCATGAGATGAGCGCTTTGATCTAGATGGCTTTCGAGAGTCACGGGATCGTACCCTGGGTCAAAGGGGCTGATGAGGGGCGGTAACTCTGGGACCCCGATCTGCCTTAGATAGTCAATGGTGTGAAATTTACCGGAAGGAGAATTCTCCTTCCTTGGAACAAATGAATCCTTCATAAATTGCTTAGCCTTCCTTGGTTTGTGTGGAGTCGAGTCGGTGGTTCGATGTGAGATGGTTCGTTTCAGATAGTTCGGTGTGAGAAGACTGAGTGTCTTCTGAACTCCGCGCAGGGGTTTAGGCCGCGAGTGGCGGAGTGTCAGGAACGTGCCGCGAAAAGTCCTTCGTTGACCAGAGTCCTGCTTCACGCCGGCTTTCTTCCGACGACAAGGTACTGCGCTCCGGCATTTGAAAGGAAAGGAATGTTGCGGTCGGCGGCCCGCTGCAAGAAACCATGGACCCGCAAGCCCAGCGGCTCGGGCAGTCTGAGCTTCAGAAACGAGAATGGACCAAAACCGATCGTCATGCCCGAGACCTTCTCGAGGCCGGCCTGCTGAAGCTGCCGATTAAAATTCCTGATCGAGACTAGATATGAGGGCGCGGCCTTGGCAGGAGCGATCCACCCGAGGCGCCGCAATAGACCGATGGTGAAAGGATGAGCCCACTTCACCGGGTCAATGAGGCGGTCGAGTCGCCCGCGATTGTCCACGGTTGTTATCAAGTAGCCGCCGGGGCGCAGCACCCTCGCCATTTCGCGAAGCGGCTCTGAAACAGACGGCAGCCAAGGCAGAACGCCAATGGCGAGAACAGCGGAAAAACAATTTTCCGCGAAGCGAAGATTATGCGCGTCTCCGAGACCTAAATCAACGCGATCTTCGACCCCGGCCTGAATCGCGCACTCACGCGCCGACGCGAGCATGCCTTCCGCTATGTCGAGCGCGGTGAGCGAGAATCCCTGCTGCGCAAGCGCCACGGCCGTTGTTCCTGAACCGCAGCCAATCTCCAGAATCCTGGATCCAGGTGGTAGGCGAAGCTGCTCGGCAACGATCTTGAGAACAGCAATTCGCCGCTCCTGATGGATCCTCGCGTAGACCGTGTCGAGGTTGTAGATATCTTTCCAAAAAGGCGCTACCGATTCGAAGTACGTCTTCCGCACCTCGCCGTCTTCAGGCGAGGTTTGGTGCCCTACCACAGGCGCTTCACTTGAGCTGATTTGCATAAATTCCAGCCGGGAGCTAAAGTGCTGTCTCACTAGATGGAGTCTGCCGAAGGCGCATGACCGGAACCGAATCAGTGACCGGTCTCGGCGTACTCGTATTCAGCTCTTCACTTTCCTGCCGTGCGGCCATGAGCGATGCGAGTTGGGTCATCGTAAGAATCTGAATGTCTCCTGCTCTTCTTGCACGAACCAACAGCTCAACCATGGAATCGAACATGGGCCAACCCCGTTGTGACTCCGCTAGATTCGCCGGGTGAAGGCAGAAATGAAACACGCCACGCGACCGGATCGCCGCCTCGAGTCCGCGCTCGACCCTTTGGAGGCGCGTTCTGAGCGGGACGAACCTGGTCCTGTTGTCGCCGATCGGATAGAGGTACAGAGATGAAGGAATGTTCCAGAGTCCGGGCATAGCCTCTAATGGCCATACCGGGCGCGGGGTTGCACTTCCTAGCTCCTCAATCGCTCTAATCAGGGCTCCGGGCAAGTTTCTCCCGAGCGTCTGGGAGAGTCGGGGTGCACGTCCGCGGTAGCAGAGAAACCCATGCGAGGCCAGAAGGTCGTGATGCGCCTCGCCGTTTCTGGGAAATGAAAAGCTGAGCGGCCGCAATGAAATGGCGGAAAACGCCTCAAGGCCTCGTTCAAGTTCTATGCGGAGGACGTCGGGCCGGTCGAGATGGCTCGACCATATGAGGTGCGTCAAGCCGCCGTGCAGCCCGACATCCTGCTTCGGCCTGGTGATCGCGAGACGCTGAACGAACGAGCGCCAGTACCAGAGCGGAGCGCTGGTTTCGTTGCCCGCCGGAATCGGTGCAATCCACCTCTCTGGCAAACCGGCCAGCCGCGGATCCTTATTACCTTTGCAGCTTTGCAGCGCCAATCCTCCTACGACCAGCCAAGTGGCGCTGATTCCTGCGGAGCAGAGGCTGTTCAGCAGGTAGTCGTACGATACATAGACATCTGGGAATCGTGCGCTGAACTGTCTCTCGTCCATAAAATCCAGGTAACCCCAGATCTGTTCGGAATCGAGCGAAATGACGACGGCCGCCTGTTCAAGAGGCTTGTTCCAACTCTCTGATTTCATTCTCACGTTAGTGGCTCCAGTTCTCGTGTGTCCTGTACAAGTCAACTACGGCGTGCAATTAGCAATTGAAGGAACGGGCTCCGCGCTAGCGGCCACGCCCTGCCCGTCGGGCGTGGGGACCTTGCCGTTCCGGTGCTCCTCGCCGGCAAACGCCGCCATAACACGGGCATCGATTTCATCCGCATGCTCAAACGCGGTGACGGATTTGAGGAATTTCTGGTTGTCGTAAGAGGGTTCTTTGTAGTCGAAGACTTCTCTAAGCTCCAAAGCCTTCTTCAGTTCGCGAATGCCATCCTCAAGCGACAGACGACACCGGAATCCGAGCTGATTGCGTATTTTCTCGAAAGATACTTTGTAATTGCGCAGGTCGGAGTTTTCTACCTGCTCGACAACGGTCTCGGGAAACGTCTGCTTTATCAACTTGGCTACATCCGAGAGCGTATAGTTGAGTCGTGAGTCCCCCACATTGAATATCTGGCCGCCTACGATGCTGAGAGGAGCCTTCATGACGTGCAGGATGGCTTCGGCAACATCCTTGACGTGGATAAAGGGACGCCATTGTTCGCCGTTGAAGATCGTGATGGTTTTTTCCTGGAAAGCCTTTGCAGTCAGAAGATTGACAACCAGATCAAATCGTGGGCGATAAGAGTACCCGAAAACGGTGGAAAACCTCAGGATTGTCGGCTGGAAGTGCTCGCTCTGTGCCTGCAGCAACGCGTTCTCTGAGTCGATCTTGGTTCGTGCGTAGAACGAAATCGGGTTGACCTCGGAACGTTCATCGACCGTTAGATCATTGGCCCCATAGACGCTACAACTGGAAGCGAAGATCAGCCTTCGAATACCCTGACCTTTGGCGACCTCCACAAGCATCCTGGTCGCGGCATAGTTTATTTCCAGCGCGCCCTGATGATCTTGTTCACAGGCCGGATCGCCAACAATAGCCGCCAGATGGATGATTGAACTCGCTCCTCTTGCGGCGCCCACTACGGCTTGAATATTGCGACAGTCGCCGGCGATAAGGCGAAAGTTCGGATTCTTCAACATGTCGCGAATTGGCGCGTATCCGTAGACAAGACGGTCAAGCAGACGAACCTTGTAGCCCTCTTCCAAGAGGCGCCTGACGAGAATCGACCCGATATAGCCGGCTCCTCCGACCACCAGCACAGCTCCCTGGTCGGCAGCACTACGGGAACTGGATCTCACCGTTCCCTCAGCGCGCCTTAAGAGAAGCCGCTTTGCAATTCGGGTTGACGTGATACTGGTCAAGGCCAGCGCGGAAAACCAAAGCGCGACACTTCTTGAGATCAAGTCCGAACGAAACATCAGATAATTGACCGTCAAGAACAGAACCACGGCTAGGGCTCCGCCTCTCAGCAGAATGTATAGCTGGTAACGTCCGTTGTATGCCTTTGTATAGAAGCCACTCAGGAAAAATACAACCAGAAACATGGGCGAAAGAGGCAAAAATAAACCGAGGTAATACTTAGGGAAGTAACTCAGTAGATTTTGTACAGCGACTTGCTGGCCCAGGGCAGCCAGAGAGGTGACTGCCAGCGAAAAGGCCGCGACCATGCTCAGGTGGATGAGAATGAAGTCACCCAGCAGGCGTGGGTAGACGCGGCGCATGGAAGTGTTGCGGACATGGTCAAACATAATCAGCTCCGAGTTATTGGTGAGGACAGGATGGGTGAAGCGATATCAAGCAGTGGCGCTCATGCCGCTGTTGTACGTGAGCTTCGGTTTGGCTTCCGCATAGAACTGGCCGCGACTGCGCGAACTGCCTGGATAACATCCAGTACATCTTCGTTCGACATTTTCGGGTAGAGCGGAAGCGAGACAATCTGGCTGTAGATCTTATCTGCGACCGGAAATGAATCGGGATTGTATGCACAACGGTCCCGATAGAAGGGTTGTCGATGCAGAGGTATGAAATGTACGCTTGTGCCGACCTTCGCTTCGCGAAGGCTCTGAATGAAGCTGTTTCTGTTCCATTGCGACCCGGCTTCGAGAACACGGAGCGGGTATAGATGATAGACATGGAACCGTCCGGGAAGTTCAACGGGCAATATCAGCCCTTCCAGATCGGCAAAGGCCGCAGCATACTGCGCGGCAATGTCCCGCCGTCTGGCTATGAATGCATCAAGGCGCTTGAGTTGATGAATACCAAGCGCAGCCTGCAGGTCGGTCATGTTGAACTTATAGCCGGCTTCGCAGACTTCGTAATACCACGAGCCAACTTCCGTGTAGCGCGCCCATGCATCTCTGCTCATGCCGTGTAGGGAAAGCACGCGAAGCCTGTCGGCAAGCGCCGGGTCGTTGGTCGTCAACATGCCCCCCTCTCCGGTCGTCATGTTTTTGGTTGCGTAGAAACTGAAGGCTGTCATGAGGCCATGCACGCCGATGCGTTGGCCGTCATATTGAGCGCCGATTGCGTGAGCCGCGTCTTCGACTACCGCAAGCCCCCGGCGGCGTGCGATTTCAAGGACGGCCTGGAGGTCGCAGGGTTGGCCGCCGTAGTGGACTGGGACGATCGCACGAGTTTTCGGAGTGATGGCCCGCTCAATAGCCGCAGGATCAATTTGGAAATCCTCTCCTACATCGACAAGGACAGGAGCGGCGCCTCTGTGGACGACGACGTTGGCAGTGGCGCAGAAGGTCAATGTGGGCACAATCACCTCATCTCCAGGGCCTATGTCGAGGGCAGCAAGCGAAAGCTCCAGAGCCGCGGTGCATGAGTTCACGGCGATGGCGTGCTTGACGCCAACATACGCCGCGAAATCGGATTCAAATTTCTTCACTTTCGGGCCCGTGGTCACCCATCCGCTTCTAAGGCTGTCGGCAACCTCTTCGATTTCTTCTTCACCAATGAACGGCAGGCAGTAAGGCAGAAACGTGCATCTCATAAAAGACCTAGATACGCTGAAGCGCGAGGTTAGTGGATAGACTTTCGTAGGGTCAGGTGCGAAGCTGTCAACCTGAACCCATTGCTTTCATACAGGCGGCTGGCGGCTACATTACCGACCTGCGTACCGACTTCTATAACATCGACGCTCTGCTGCTGGAACCAGTTGAGAGCACCGATGGTGGCACAAGTGCCCGCTCCTTTGCCGCGGAACTCGGAATGGGTGGCAACCATTCCGATGGTGGCGAAAGTGGTGCCTAAAACGTCCGACGTTTCCTTATGAATGCTGCAGGTCACATACGCCGCTAGAGTTCCGCTATGGCAGGCAAGTATGACGGCGTCAG
>JAOAPP010000053.1 GCA_025462985.1 Bryobacterales bacterium
CTGGTCTACATCGACGCCGTCCGGCACTACTAACACTTGGCGCACCCGTTGCGACAGGTGTTCGCGGTGGAAGTGGCTCCTCACCACCACGATATCGGCTGACTTCAAGGATGCGTACTCAAGGAAATGAGTCAATTTGCGTGCTAGCCAGCCTCGTTCTCCGGTGGAGTCAGCCAGAAACCCGATCGCATCCCCGGTGTCGATGACCAGCCGGAAGGGTGTCAGCAGTGAATAAATGATCCCCGCCAAAATTCCTGAGACGGCCATATCGAATACGTAAACTGTCTGAGGTCGGGTTTTAAGGAGGGTGAGGAAAAAACGCCAGGCAGCGACTAACTTACTGCCCTCCCGATAACTTATCTGAATCTGATGAGACGACAGTAATGCCTGAAACCTCCTTGCCCGAATTCCCATCGCACTGTCGAAGCCGCCGTTGACCAGAAAGCTTACTGTCCGGCTGGGAATTGACTCTGAAGCTTGGTTGGCGGAAGTTGCCGCGCTGCGCGTTGGTGTCGTAAAAGGGACCTTCATCTACGACTTCTCACAATGCGAAATGCCGATCCACTCGCCCGTTCCATTGCCAACTGCTCCTCATAGACCCGCATTGTTTGTGCGGCCACGTCATCCCAAGTCATCTTTTCCTGCCGCATACGAGCAGCGCGCCCAAGCCTCCGCGCAAAGTTACGATCTGACGCCAGCTTCCGCATATGGCGGGCCAGTTCCCCCGTGTCGCTTACGTCTTGGAGGATCAGACCGTTCTCTCCATGTTCAACGAGCTCAGCTGCACCGGCTTCCCTGCTGACGACGATGGGCAGTCCGCAACTCATCGCCTCCGTAGCTACGAGTGCAAACGGATCGTACGGAGTTGGCAGCAGAAAAACGTCGGCAGCGGGGTAAATCGTCTCAACCGCCTCACTCGGGCCAGCAAAAATAACACGATCCGCGACCCCTTCCTTGCGCACCATCTCCTTCCATGGAGCCACCGGCGACCGTGAAACCAGTATTAGCTTGTCGTTTGGGAAAGCTTGCATGGCTACGATACACTGGCGCGCCCCTTTCCGCAGGTCGCCCACAAACAGGAATGCTGTGTGCTCCTCGTCGATGTTCCACAGTCTGCGACACGAAGCGCGTTCGGCGGGCCTTTCAGGCGTGAAGCGGACCGTGTCCGTTCCATGATGGATCATCTCCATACGCGCACGGCATCCGTAGTGCCCCTGCAAATCGCGCCGGATCCGCTCTGAGATCGCGATCACGCGGGACTTTCGGACCGATCGATAAAAAATCCCTTCGATGCCGCTGATCACGGTTCCGAAGACTTGCTCCTTCCAGCCTAGCCGGCCTTCCACTCTCTGTCGTGATAAGAACCACTCGCGGTTGCACTGGTGCGCTGTGATCACGTTTTGACGGAGTCCGCACAGTCCCTGACTGTGCACGATGTCAAAGCTCTTCAACTGCTGGAGCGTGGCCGGACCCAGAAAGCTGAGAATCGTGGCAAACGCATTGCTCCGCCAAGCCGGTATACGATGCAGTATCACTTGCGCTAACCCGGAGTCTGGCACGAAAGTGTTAGCGAACACGTGCACCTCGTGGTCCCGGCAAAAACGTTCGGCGAGCTCAGCGACATAGCGGCTGTGTCCCCAGGACCGATTGAGGTCATGGACAATAAAAGCGATACGCATACGAGGTGCCTAAATGATTCCTATCTGCAATCAATTCAGGCGGAGGCGGCGGCTGCATGAAGTGTCTGGCTCGCGCCTGAGATGGCGCCATACACTTCCAGCGTGCGCCGGGCCATCACGGCCGCGTCGAATTCAGTCTTGGCCCGGTGCCTTGCCGCCCGTCCGAATGCGGCGCGCTTTTCCGGATCGCTCAGCAGATCATCGAGCGCACACGCCAGTGCTTCCGGATCGCGAGGAGGTACGGTTAGCCCGGTGACACCATGCAAAGAAACGAATGGAACACCCGAATCAAGTTGTGTATTGATGACCGGCAGGCCCGCTGCCATTGCCTCCACCTGCACCAGTCCAAACGCCTCCGTACGTGTGACGGAAGGAAGAACGAAAACGTCCGCCGCCTGATAATACAAACGAAGATCCTGGGCTGAAACCGCGCCCAGCATAGTCACACGATCGGCCAATCCGAACGCCTGTATCTTCGCTCTGAGTTTCCCCGCGAGGGGTCCTTCGCCGACCAGCAGCAGATGTCCCTGAACATCCCGCATTGCTTCGATCAAGTACTCAAAACCTTTGTAATAGACTTGGCGGCCCACGCCGAGAACAATGCGGGTCCCATACCGGTCGCGCACAGCTTCGACGTCTCCGAGCGCCACATCCCTTCCCGGATGATCTAAGTGGATACCAAGCGGAATCACATGGCAACGATCGAGGTGGGGCCGTAAAGAGATCGAGCTGTTCACGTAGTCGGGCGATGCTACTAGGATGGCGTCGGCGCGCCGCAGCATGCGCTCCTGAATCGGTTCAAACATACGTCCTAGCGCCCTTTGACGCACCAGATCGCTGTGGTAGGTGACCACAAGACGGCCCTTGTGACGGCTGGCGAGATAAGAGAGCACCGCCGGGGGATTCGGCACGTGTATGTGAACAATTTCGGCGCTCCCGGCACGCCGGATATGACGGGGCATGGAAGGACAGAACGATGCTCCCGATATATGGAGCGCGGTCCGCAGCCGAGTCACGGGGATGCCTCGGACATTCTCATGCACTGTTCCTGCACCGCGTTGCGCAACGATAACGGAGACGTCCGCTTCCCGCTGGATCTCATGGCACAGAGTTTCCAAATGACTCTCCATGCCTCCCCGGACCGGCGGGTAGAATTTGCCAACCTGGAGCACCCCAACACGCCTGGCCAGAACGTTCCTGTGTTCCGGCCACGCCGAGGGCCGTGAGATGTGAGAGGAAATGATCGGGACTGATTTAGTTCGATGCATGGACATGTCTCCGCAGGGAAAG